>JANPLP010000885.1:0-3402 GCA_031426595.1 Planctomycetia bacterium
TGATCAGCGTGCTTGAAGAGGCAAAGATCTAAGCGCTGACGGCTTAATTATGCTGCCGAGCGGCAGCTACTTCAGCACGTCGGCTTTCAACTGATAAAAGACACCTGTCAGACCCTCAATGGGCTTAAGGCTGGGATTTACTTTCAAGGTTCCCGCCAAGCGTTGGCGACGGTAGCTGCGAGTAGCGTACTGGTCGCCAGTAAGGGACACTTCGATCATATGAGTCAACGGTGGTTGGCCGCCGAAGCAGCATGTACCCAAATCAGGGACCAAAACGAAACGTTTGGCTTGCAAGCTATCCATCGAGGTCGGATGGATGTAACCCTTGATAAAAATCGGTTCTCCATTGAGATCGATCGCAACCTGCGTCGGCACGTCAGCCTTACCAGGATCGCTCATAAGTGCCCCAAAATCGACGCGAGCATAACCGTCAGGAACTTCGGTCAAGTAAACGTAAGCATGCCAGGTAGGAGCGATCAGGAGCAGCAAACCGCACAGCGTCGCCCCAAGATAAGCAATCGGGCGGCCCAAGTACTCGTGGGGAAACCTGCGAAAAGCCCGAAAGGCCATGAACGCAAACACAATCCCAACTAACGGCAACGCAATCATGAGAGCAAAGAACAACGAGGTCAGGCCAAACAAGCCGAGCACCAAGGAAGCCACCGCCGCTTGAGAAACAGACTGGTATACTTCGGAGCCAACGTCGGTTGCAGCTGAATTGCCGCTAACCGATTTACCAGCGACCGGATGGGTAGGTATTGAATTTTTAGCGGTTGGGTTGATGGAGTCGTCCGCTCGTTCAGGGCTATCGATCGTCGTCGCCATTTCGTCCTATCTTCGCTCGTTCTTGACTGCCAATGCAAATTCGACCACGCCATGTTTTCCAGCACCGCTGATCGCTAACCACATCGCCAGCCACAGGGTTAGGGAAACCATACAAATTACGCTGATGACGAACGCTCGGTTCGGTTCCACGCTGGCAACAACTGCCGAAGTCGCAAAACTTCCGCCGCTTGCCAGTTGGACTTTGGGGGAGACTTTTAGCGGAACGTCGCTGACTGCCAAACTACGAGTCGACTCGGGCGAGGCAATCGCTGACGACTTCGTGGTAGGTACGGCAGGCTGGGGCACAGGAAAGAAGGAGGTGGCCCGCTTAAATGCGGCCGGGTCGATTTCTTTGAGTTCGTCGAGTTTCGCGGCGGCTTCAGGCTTCGGGCAGGCTCGTAGGTAGTTGATCACCGGCACCCGCACCCAACTCGATTTTTCATCCGCCGTCTTAAACAGTTCGACCAAGCGATCGATCTGCGACCAATCCTCCCAGCGCGCCAAATCCGGGATCACCAGATCGGCCAGTTCAGGGCGCTGCAAAATCAACTGCATCGACTTCAGAACTCGATCCTTGGAGATTATCCCGCCATCGGTTCCATGAAATCGCAAAGCCATAATCGCTGCGTAGGTGTCCGCATATTGGCTTTTTTTATTCGCCAAAAACAACTCGTCAATCAACTTTAATCCGTCATCGCCGAGCAATGTTACGTAGCAAGCGATCATCGCGTCCAAACCGGCTCGCTTGTTAGGATCTTCGCTGCGCAGCATCACTTCCAACAGCTTCGCATCTTCAGGCTTGCCACAAATGCCCAACAACACCAAGTACAGCCGTTTGCGATCCGGAGGCAAGCTGGTGTCTTCGATCCACTCGAGCAACTGCTCACGCTTGAGCTTCGGTTTTAGTTTCTTCAGGTCTTCGTAAGGCGCCGAAGCAAACTCGTCATAAGCATCGCGAGCTAGTAGCGCATCGGCATTCTCCAGATAGTCATGGTAGAACTCGATTCGCTTCAAAGGATCTTCGGGCAACTTTACGACAGTCTTTACGTACTCGATCGCTTTCTCGCTGATCGGTAACGGTGATGACCACAGCAGATCAGGTGGGTCGACCCCCATGACCAAGAACTGAGTCCCCTCAGCGGCTTTGCCAAAGTAATTGATGCGCGATCGTTGATTGACTCGGATGAGATTATCGCCACGAATAATCGTATGCAGTTCGAATTCCGCGTCGGACTCTGTCTCGGAGCCCTTTACGATTTTCGCAATTGCGACCGCATCCATGGCTTCCATCTCTTGCCGCAGAGTCTGGGAAACCGCCGAACAAAAAGGGCAGCAAATTTCAGCAGCAGTTACTTGGCTACTGGCCAGAACCTGAAAACTGGCCACAAGTAGCATGGCCATTCGAGCGAACGATATTTTGTGCACTTTCCGCATCTCCGGAAATCATCAACATTTTCTCAAGTTACGATACGCTCTAGTTTAGGAGAGTAACTAGGGTTGAGACCAGCTCATACAGAAATTTTCCACCCTGAAAGGCGATTTTCTTTTCTCGGCATTCCCCGCAAAACGAGCCAATCGAGCAAAAACGCTACAATCACTTCCTACTCGCCCCCTCGAAATCCCCGTAGCGGAACGCGTTAGCGTTTCGAACCGCCGCCCCATTCCACCGCTCGTAGCGGAACGCGTTAGCGTTTCGAATTGCGACGCCCCGCACCAGGGCTTCTCGTGCCCCAAAAAAACCAACCCCTCGGGCTACGCCATGACTCAGCCACCCCGCACCGCTTCACCTGTCCACCGACTGCGGATCGAACCGCTTGCCGAGCGTCAATTTGGGTTCTTCATTGGTCAAGCCGAAGTCACGCGATGGCATTTTTCGGATCTGGCTCCGCGGCCCTACTTTTTCCCGGTTAATGGCCCAAGCGGACAGAGCTTGACGCGCATGGGGCATCCCGGAGCGCCCAATCACGACCACCACCGGTCGTTCTGGTTCGCTCATGCTGACATGTTAGGGGGCGATTATTGGTCGGAAACGACCGTTGCTCGCATCCACCAATCGCAGTGGTACGCGATTGAGGACGGCGACGAATCCGCTCGAATTGCCTTCGAACTGCTGTGGACAGACGGCCACGATCCCCAGCCGCATATCAAGCAAGATGTGATCGCAACTTTGCGAACCGCTCCATTGGGCTGGACACTTGAATTGCAAAGCGACTTTCGCGCGACGGCCCAAGGAGTCGAATTTCGGCAAAGCAACTTCGGCGTGCTGGGTCTGCGAGTCGCGAAAAGCTTATCCGCGGTCTTTGGCGGAGGCTTGATGACCGGCTCGGATGGCTTTGAAGGAGAACCGCAGTTGTTTGGCAAAGCCAATCGTTGGATTGATTACAGCGGACCAATCTACAGCGAGCAAAACCACAGTGAAGCTGCGTCTGAAGGGAACCAAGCGAAGTCCAGTCCGCGGACTGAGGGACTAACGCTGATCGACCACATGCAAAACCCGGGTCATCCAGCCAAATGGCACGTGCGCGACGATGGATGGATCGGTCCGTCGCTTGCACGCGATAGTGCGGTCGCGATTCC
>JANPLP010000886.1:0-2669 GCA_031426595.1 Planctomycetia bacterium
GCGGCAACACAGAATTCATCATCAATGATGAAAAAGACCTTCGGCGACTCTCTGAGTGGAGTGTTTTGATTGTCGACGCGCGCGGCATTCGTTACTCGATACCTGATACTCGCAAGCTCAATGCCTATAGTCGACGCGCTGTTGAGTGGCATGTGTAAATCGCATCTACTTAGGCTTGGCAGGCTGCAAATGCTGTACGTCTGTCTCCAATCCCATGGAGCGGGTAAGGGGCCATACTTTGAGGCTTATCAATTCGCATTCGCCGCCCTCAGAAAAGACTTCTAATTGATCGCTGGTCGACTTGGGGAACACGAGATCGGTGATCACAGTTTCGCCAGAGTTGCCGAACACTTCAACGGAACACTTGTCGACCAAGATCCGAATTCGCACGCGTCCGTTTGCTGTGGCGAGTGGACCGGCGTGCCGGCCCGCGAATGCTGGATGGAAGGCAACATTGCCTGAGAGCTTTCGATCGACGTAGAGTGACTGTTTAGCGACATCGTATCCCACGACGGTTTGCTCGTTACCTGATTTTAGAATGCGTAAACCGAACTCCGTTGCTTTACCGACTGCGAATTCGGCTTCGATGTCCAACTGTTGGCCACGAGTAGCAACCGGCAAGGCAGTTTGGCAGCGAACGTTTTGCAGAAGCGTATCTGCCCCGCGCAGTTTCGCAAGTTCACGCACCGGAGTTTGGCACAGCCGCAATTGTCCATTGATCCGTTGAAGAGTAACTTCGCGGGGAATGGACATCGCGCTGCGCCATGGCGAGGTGGGATTCAGGGCTGTTTCCCAGTTGTTCATCCAGCCGATCCACAACCGTCTTCCATCGCTGTCGGGGATGTTTGACCAAGAAACGGGGGCATAAAAATCCCGCCCAAAGTCGACCCACTGCGAATCTTGCGAATCGGCAACGAACTTTTCGCCGTCGAACCGGCCGATGAAGTACTCGCCGCCTGACCCGCCTGCGACTGCCCCACTTCCCATATCTGTTTCTAGCACCCAACGTGACTCGCCCGGCTCGCCGACAATCGGTAACTCAAAGAGATCTGGGCATTCCCAGTTGGGTTTATTTGCCACGCCGGCTGGGCCGAATTCGCTGAGCAGCTTCCAATCTTTAAGATCTTTTGAACCGTAAAAGCGAACTTTCTTCTGCGTGGCCATGACGACCACCATCACCCATTTCGAAGTGGGTTGGTGCCAAAAAACTTTTGGATCGCGAAAGTCGGCTTCACCGATGTCAATAACTGGATTGCCCGAGTACTTGGTCCAGGTGCGGCCGCGATCATTGCTGTAAGCAAGATCCTGTGTCTGTTTCGAAAACCCATGACCGGTGTAAATTGCGACAAGCGGAGGTTGGCTAGGAGTCCCAAAACCACTGCTATTCGCGCGGTCGAAAATCGCACTGCCAGAAAATGCCATGACGTCATACTCATCATGCAGGGCGATCGGTAAATGTTTCCAGTGCAAGAGATCTTCGCTGACCGCATGTCCCCAGCTCATATGGCCCCATTCATTGCCGTAAGGATTGTGTTGGTAGAATAGGTGATACTCGCCATCGAAGTAAACGAGCCCGTTCGGATCGTTCATCCAAAAAATTTCGGGTGTGAAGTGGTAAGCCGGTCGATGCGTTTCGCGATAGTACTGGGGCGAACGTCGGTACTCGGATAGTCGGCCGACAAAGGGGCTTTGGCGCGGTTGGTCAGTAAGGAGAATTTCGTCGATCAGCACATGGCCCCAACCGCCTGTTGCCCGATCGAAGATCACTAGTTTTGCGCTCTGTCCTCGAAGCTCGCGAACATCCCACGTTTGCCAGGTGAGTGTTTCCGAATCGCGACCCGTAGCCGTTCGAACCGCTTTACCATCGATCATTAGCTCCATCCCCACTTCGCCTGGTAGGTTTCCACCGCCAATCAAGAAGGAGAGGTAGTCGCGAGTCATTTTGAACTCGGGTGAAGTCAGAGAACCGGTCGCTCGATCTCCGTCTAGAAAGCTATTTACAAGACCTTTTCCATCAAAGCCATTGACTGCCATCTGCCCTGCAAACGCGCCTCGCGCAGGTTGATCACCGAACGCGTTTCCTTCGATAAGCCAGGGTCGTTTGTCGAGCTGCGAGTTGTCGTAGGTCCCTTCCTCGAAATTCGCCACGATGGCAGCATCGGTGCTCGCGAAGCTATCGAGAGCCTTGCAATGAGTTGCGCCGCACGCGGTGGCCAGAACAATCAATCGCACCAAAGTACTAAGCATTCTTGAACCCGATCTGAGGATAGAACTTAGAGAATAAAGGGGCGATGGCGACAGGCATCCCACGACTGCATACGTCAAGTTAACTGCTTGTGCGCGTTAATTGCTTGTGCGATCGACTATCGCTACTCATCATCCTCGTCTTCGACCACCGAAATAGCCCACTCGGGATACGGGGTTTGGCTTCCTTTCACAGATCGCCAGATGATGCGATTCAAGACGTCTTCGGGGGCTTTGTCAACTTCGCGGAAGTTCAGTGTAGCGGACACGATCGCATCTTCGCGCAGCACTTTATCGAGGATGGCTTTGGGGTCGGGGTTCATTTGGTCGAGTGGAACAAGATTAGGAACCGTGTCGAAGGGTTGCAGGTTGGGTTGGTCGACAAAGCAGTCGAACATAGGCGTTGCACTGGCATCGAATTGATT
>JANPLP010000887.1:0-2090 GCA_031426595.1 Planctomycetia bacterium
CTAATGCTTTGCCGCGAATGGATTTCATGATGTGCTCCGTTAGCTTGGTTTGCGGCAGCTTTGCTTGCGGCGATTTTCGTTGGCACTCAAAAAAACAAACATGTTAAGTTCAATTGACTAGCCCGCGATCTGCATTTGGCCCCAGAGGCTTGGGTCTTCAGCGACGGGAAAGGTTGGTTGCAGGGCCAGTGATTGCCAGCCGAGTTCGCGGTCTTGGATGCCGTAGTAGAAACCAATAACTGGAAAGTCTTGGATATCAAATCCCACGAGTGCGTCAAAATGGACGGAAGCGACGACGCGATAGCGATCGGGCTGGATGGCGGCGCGGACGACCATAAGGTCATCGGGTGGTGGTTGTGAATTGTCACGAGCCCGATTGATGGGGGCCCAGCCGGCAAAGGGGAGGTCGGCTTTGGGGCCGCGTCCCATCGCAAAGAAACCCAAGCGGTAGCAGTACTTGGTGGCACGGTGGATATCGCGAGAGTTGCGAGCGTCGATCCAAACGTGCAGACCATCGCTGTCCTCCAGTCGCGATTCGCGGCACCAGGGGAGTTGCTTCTTGCCTTGCACGTCTAGTTGGAAGAAGAGTGCATTGGTGCCAACGGCCATTCGCACTTGCGCGAACTTGGGCTCACCGGCTAGTTCCGCGCTGAGGCTAGGCAGAATCGCTTCATCGGGGAGTGTCTCGGGCTTGGGCGCAAACTTACGATCAAGCTGATGCGCTTTTAACTTGACGCGGACCAACAGGGTTGGATCGAGTAGCGGTTCAGTAGTGTTATCAGCCATTAGATTACTTTTTACCTAGTTGTCGTTTCTGGCGAAAAAACTCGCTCAGCATGGCTCCGCAGGTGTCGGCCATGACCCCTGCGGTCACTCGAGCTCGATGATTCAGTCGCGGGTCATCGAGCAAGCGAAACAGCGAATCGACTGCGCCGGCTTTGGGGTCGGCGGCGCCGTAGACCACGCGCGGTATGCGGGACTGGACGATCGCCCCGGCGCACATCGGGCAGGGCTCCAGGGTAACGTACAGCGTGCAATCCTCAAGCCGCCAGCTTTCGATCGCCGCGGCGGCTTGTGTGATCGCGATCATCTCGGCGTGCGCGGTTGGGTCATTGAGCGCTTCGCGTTGGTTCCAGCCCGCACCGATCACTCGGTTGGCTCGAACGATCACCGCTCCCACAGGCACTTCGTCTTCGCTGGCCGCTTGTTCCGCCAGCCCGCAGGCTTGCCGCATGAAGATCTGGTCCCAATCCACCAAGGCATCCGCTTCGGAGGGATCTTCAGGTTCGAAGCCGAAATCGTCAAAGCTATTCATGAATGGTCAATTTAGGGATGGGGGCGTAAAAGTGGGTCGAAAGTTGATTGTATCCGTTGGATCGTGGATTGGGGAATGTGTGGCGAGCGAGGGTGTGGGTGTAGCGTGGGTGGAGGCGAGGAATGCGAGCGACGACGGGCACACGGCGGTGGGTGCGGGTGGCGGTCGATGGCAACGTGGCGTTGCGAAAAGCTAGTTTTCGGTGTACACCCATGCCTTTGAAAAGCAACGGTTTTTAGAGGCGAAGCGGGCTTGAAGGCCAATTTCGCTGAACTTGGAAAAGATAGCTATGTCGCGTTACAACCCGGCTGAAATTGAACCGAAGTGGCAGAACTTCTGGGCGGAGCATAAGACGTTTCGAACTCCGGAAATGCCGACTGGTGAGAAACTTTACGTGCTGGATATGTTCCCGTATCCGAGCGGAGCTGGGTTGCATGTGGGGCATCCGGAGGGGTACACCGCGACTGATATTGTTTGCCGGTTTGCGCGGATGCAGGGCAAAACGGTGCTGCATCCGATGGGGTTCGATGCGTTTGGGTTGCCGGCGGAAGAGCATGCGATCAAGACGAACGTACCTCCCCGAGTGTCGACGGAGAATAACATCGCTGAGTTTACTCGGCAGCTTAAGATGCTGGGATTCAGTTACGATTGGGACCGGGTACTGGCGACGACGGACGTTGAGTATTTTCGATGGACGCAGTGGATTTTCTTGCTGCTTTTCGATACTTGGTTCGATGTAGAATGCCAGACCGGGCGTCCGATTGCAGAATTGACG
>JANPLP010000888.1:0-7471 GCA_031426595.1 Planctomycetia bacterium
CAAACACTCCCCGCATATTGACTGACTAACCGAGTTCGCGTCTCGGTGGCTCGGGACGGTTCACCTGCCTTGGGCCAAAGCTGACTCAGTTGATAAAGCGCTTCGGCATGAGCTTCGGCGTCGGTAAAGAACAACAAATCGGTTCGCAGGTAGGCAAGCACAGCTAAATTCGTATTCTTCAGGGCCACATAACAAGCTCCCTGCGCATTGTAGATCCTCGCGAACAATTCTTGGTCGGTTGAATCATATTTGGCAACCATTTGCTTCAGTTGATCAAGCGCCTGCTGCGGCTTGCCATCGCGTGCATCGCAAACTGCCAAGCCCACTTCTGCCAGGCTCTTCAGGCGAGTCATATTGACCGTTGAAGCATTCAATCCAACCAATTGCTGAAAGCGAGTTCTGGCTTCGGCGAACTTGCCTTGCCCCAGTTCCAACTGAGCCAATCGATAAACACCCAGCGCTTTCGTTTCTGCGTTGGGCGCGGTCAGCAGTACACCATAGTAACGAACCGCTCCATCAGGTTTCCCCAATGCGATTGCTAGGTCCCCCAAGAGTGCGCTCAAGTCATACATATGATGAGAGTTGCGGTTTTTGTTTGCCAAGCCGACTAAGCCTGCCGCGGCATTTTCTTTTGAACCACCTGTTCCCGCCAACCCTAACTTGCCTTCGCTGTAGAAGCGATAGAAATCGTAGTCCTGAGCGACCAGCGGATTCTTTAGGCTGGCTGGATCGATCTTCTTCAGCTCATCCAAAACCTGTGGGTACTGCTCTTGCGCAAACATTTCGCGCGCACGGTCCAAACCACTTGGCTCGTCGTCGAAGACAACTTTGCGAATCTCAGCGACCGGCACTTTCTGCTCGTTACCGCGGACCTCAATCGTCACTTCGGCTGGAGTGATTTGAATGATCTTGCCGGAAGCGATTCCGCCTTGCAACGGATAGACTTTGTCCTGAGCCGCAGCAAAACTTCCCAAACAACCCGTTAGTAAGCAACCAGCCAATAGGCCATTCGCCAGCCGTTGTAAATTTATCGAAGTGGATTTCATTTCATTCATAGCTTCGTAGAGCGTTGCTTGGTATTTCATGGCAAATTTCTTTATGATTCGTTCAGTGTCAAACTCGAGCCGTGGGAGATGCTATTTCCGGTTTAGGCCGACTGCCTCTTTACCTTGGGCCTTCTGAATTTGTTTCAAGAGGTTCTCAAAGTTGTTGGCCATAACGGGACCGCCCAGGGCAGGGTAGAGCCCCGCAGTGGCTTGGATGTCGCGGGCGGCTTGTTCGAGTAATTTCGTTTTGTCTGCTCCGCCAGAACTCATCGCAAATTTGTAGCGACTGTTGGCGACTTGGAAGCGGGCTTCATAAAACAGTTCCGCATTGTTTGGATTCTTCCCCATCACGTTTGCTATTTTGCTAAAGCCCCAGATCACGTTTGCGCCGTTCTTCCCTGGTCGCGAACCCTCGATAGATGTCTTGTAACTCTTGACATCGCCCTTATCACCCCAAGCTTGGTAAGTCTTCGCGGCTTCCATCTGAGCTGGAATGGTGTTGCTGGCTTCAAGCATATCACCCAGTGACTGAATGGCGTCTTCAAACTTGCCAAGCCCTCGCTGCGACTTTGCGAGCATCAATTTAACTTGCACATCGATCCCTTTGGGCTGCATCCACTCTGGATCGGATTTGCCCTTAGCGATCATTTGATTCAGTATCGTCGCAGCTTCCGTGTAGGCGGCCGACGCCTGGGCTGCGTCCCCACTAACTTCGTCAGCGACCGAAAGTAACGTATCAGCGGCCCAGTAGGTTGTACCAAATGCCTCGGCTTTCTTGCCCGCCTCCGAAGTCACTTTCACAAGGGCTTCGGAAAGCTTCCGTCGCTTGTTTAGATCCTTCGTGGCCGTAACAGCGTCCTTCAAATCGCGGGCGAGCTGCACAAAGATCCCACCCAATAACTGCGACCCGTTCGCATCTTTCTTCGAAGCCTCTTCGAGCAAGCCGATATACTCACTCAATTTCTGTGTCGCCGCACTGGCATCCACGTCGCCAGCGGTCAACCTTCCGATTTCAACTTGTAGAGCTGTGCTGTAAGTATCCATCGTAGTTCGCGTGGTTACGCTATCTGGCTTCTGCTTGATGACTTCAAGCGGCGTGAGTTCATCGAAGACTTTCGCAGCTTCGCTCGCCTGATCACCTGCCAAGTACATACGAGCCAGATAGTTGATCGATTCGACTTCGGGGCCACCCATCGATTCTTTCTTGATCGCGCTGACAGCAGTGGTCAATGAATCGAGCGCCAATTTTCGAGCCGCTTGCAACTCAGGCGAATCACCTTGACTGGCACGCTTGGCTTCTATAAAGCGAATATAGAATTGAAGGGCTGCCTCCCGATGAACAGTAGCGCCGGCCGCTGTCGTCGTCGGCACCAAGGGCAAGAAAGATTCCGCTTTTTCCCATTCCTTGTTGATCAAAGAAAACTGCACCAACGCAGCAGCAGCGGTCGCAGATTCATCGGCATTGGGCCATGTGGTAACTAAGTATTCGGCAAATGGCCTCAGCTGATCGATCATCTGCGAGCGCATCGCCTTGTCATCCGTTTTGAACAGATCGCCATAACCTGCCAATGCAATCGTCCCGGCCCGCAATCCTTCATCGGTGCCAGGATTGGAAACGGCCAAAAACTCACCGATCGAAATCGCTTCCCACGCTTGCTGCTGCTTGAGCAAACAGAAGGCAAGTTTTTGCCTCGCGTCGAACAATTGCTCGCGCTCATCTTTCTTCGAATACAACCGCAAACCGTTTCGCAGCAACTGCGTCGCCTGTTCCAGATCGACTCGAATGGATTCTTTTACATTGGTCAGCTGCTGCTGGATCGTCGCTTTGTCTTCAGCACTCGTCGCTGCGTCGCTGGCCCTCTCCTCCAGTAAAGCGACCTCTGCAGAACTCGCCTCGAATCGTTGTACACGTTCCGTCGCCGCCTCAAGGGCCTCTGCAAAGTTCTTTACTTTCGGCAACTCGGTCGTCTTTGCCAGCGTAGGTTCGGCTCCAAGTTCTGCAAGCAATTTTCTCGATTCGTCTTGATGGGCACCAGGCACCCGCATTAACGCGCGCAGTTGTTCGCGCGTTTCGCGAGTCAATTTGGAAGCGTTGCGGTCGTCCTTATCTTTCTTTTCTAAATCTTTGATCCAAGCGATCTGCGATTTGTAGTGCTCCAGCTTGAGAGTTAAAACTTCCGGCAATTGACGCTCATCCGGCCTTAGCTGAGATTCCCATTTGCTGGCTCGTTCATCCGCCAACGGAAATTTTGCTTGCTTCGTAAACAGTTTCACTAACTCAGTAATTGCCTGGGTCTGTAGCATACGCAACGAATCGACACCCTCTTGGTCCGCGATGCGTTGATAACCATCGATAGCATCATCGATTTTGCCCAACGTTTCATGCACGCCGCTGCGATAATACAGAGCGTAATTGCGAATCCCAACGATCTCTTTTTCCTTCAGATACAAATCGTTGTACATCGTTAGGGATGCTTCCAAGTCTTTCTGGCGATCGGGATTGCCTTCGCCTCGGCTGCGCCCGCGATTTTCCATCGCCGCGGCCGCCAACAATTGAGCGCGACGAATCTCGCCTCGAATCTGGTCCCGATAGGCAACCTTACTCGAATCTCCTGCGTCCGTTCTCGCACCCTTGATCTGCTCAAGCACACCCGCTAACTCTTTGACGGTGCTTTGGAACAAATCATGGGCTTCGGAGAAAAACTTAGTCGCTTCGGGTATATCTTGCTTGTTGTCTGCACCCGCTTTTGCCTTTGCTTCTTCCGCACGCGTCAGCAACAAATTGCCAAGTGACAGTTGAGCTTCGCCCCGTCGTGGATGCTGCTGACCATTTTTCAAGAATGTTCGAATCGCCGCTTCCGCTTGATCAAGTTTCACCGAACGCTGCCCGTTTTGAGCGGACATTTGGGCAGCCGCGCTATACATCAACATCCCGCGCTCGAGCGCCATCACCGCTTTAAAGTCCTCGCTAACATTCGGTTCGTCCTCAAGGTCGTTGAGATAGAGCAACGCTAAATCAAACAGTTGCTCACTTTTGAGCTTCTCCAGAAATCTCTGATATGGTTCGTCCCCTTTGACCGACTTGCAGTGAGAGACCAGTAGAAAAGCAATGCCTAGGAGCAATCCAACTATCAAGCGGCGCAACATAGCTGCGCATAGCTCTACAGTGCCCATATGCCAAGAATGTCGACTTTGTTCGCGATCGCGCAGCACGGTGACAGTCCGAAGAGGAGTTGTGGGGAAAGGCATTCACTTATTGGGTCTAGGAGTGCCGTGATCTGAAAAGTAGGGCTAGTGCTTTGTCGAGATTAATTTTTAGGGTGGCACGCTCTGAGGCATTGCGAAGGGGGTGGCTTATGTCGCTCAAATCACGCCCTTCGCAAATCCTCAGAGCGCTCCACCCAAATACGATCAACCCTAAAATTAAATCTGGACAAAGCACTAGCCAATTCATTAAAACACCAATCTAACATTTGGAAAGCGTAAAAGCTGCCGCGAAAGGACTCGCTTATACCGCGATCGCTACAAGATTCGTGAACCTCCCGAAAAGCCAAGGGACTTGGCGATTTCCCGTCCGCATTCCTGCGTATGCGTTTCTATCGTAGCTGTTCCAACATCGCCCGCGACAGCCGCCACACTTGCAGAGTTCCAACGTTCGTCTCTTGCTAGCGTAGCCGAGCCACACACGAAGCTCAAGAAAACGCAACTCTGCTTGGCAGCTCCAGCCAATCGAGAACCGCCTCACCCGCATGATCGCTACAGACGGACCGCAGCCACATGAGCACTCGAAGCCACGCAGTAGACCAGAGCAGTCGCCCGTGCGACCAGCGCGTAGCACTCTTGTTGACACCAATGGCTGTCGCTCAAGTACCAATTCAACCCCAAAACGGCTTGCAGCCCCACCTCCGCTTATCTCCCGAATTACAGCTCCGAATTACAGCTCCGAATACAGCTCCGGATGCCGTCCGAGCCACTTTTTGAGTGGGCATGGACAGCCCGCCATGACCGTAAAATCGACAAATCTTGCGTAAAAATGCTATGGGCTGGCGTAAAACCGTTTGCTAAAAGCGAGTCGTTCGCCTGAAGCCAACGTTTCGCCAATGGATTGACAAATGACCACCGCCGTATCGACCAGCTCGCTGACATCCGTCGGCGCACCAACCCTACTTACACGCACTCACTGCCATAGCCAAATCATTATCCCCGCGAGACTCGCGTCGACGCGGCTACCTGAAAAACTCCTCTTGCGAGAAACCGGCAAGACGGTCCTGCAGCACACCTTCGAATCCGCGTCACTTGCAAAACGCCCAGCGGGAATTGTGATCGCTGTTGACTGCGAAAAACTAGAAAAAGCCGTGAAGGGCTTCGGCGGACGAAGCGTTTTGACTGACCCAAGCCTCCAAAGCGGAACCGATCGCGTAGCTGCCGTTGCGAAGCAGATGCCAGAAGTCGATCTGTTTATCAATGTGCAGGGTGATGAGCCAGAGATCTCGGCTGAAGCCATCGACGAAGTGACGCGATTGCTGGAATCCCACCCCGAAGCTGACGTGGCAACACTGGCCGCTCCCATCCGCGATCGCATTCGTTTAGAAGATCCCGCCTGCGTTAAAGTTGTCCGCGATCACCAAGGCAAAGCTCTGTATTTCAGCCGTAGCCCCATTCCTCACGCTCGCAGTTGGGACGAATCGCTGCTCAGCAGCAATCCGCCCGCTTTCCTCCAGCACATCGGCATCTACGCCTACCGCCGTCAATTTCTCCTAAAGCTCGCCCAGCTGCCAGCCAGCCCGCTTGAGCAACTGGAAAAACTTGAGCAACTGCGATTCCTGCAAGCCGGCAGTCAAATTGTGCTCGGCGTCATCGAACACGCGCCGAAAGGTATCGATACTTGGAACGACTACCGCGAGTTCGTGAAACGTCAGAGCTGCATTGCCGCCTAAATTCAGCCGCCTTTGAGACGTGCGGGCTACTGGTTCCAGTAGATCTTAGCGTTATGGGTCGCGCGGCCAACAGCAACGATGTCTTGATCGCCATCTTTGTCCAGGTCAGCGACTACAAGGTCTTCCACAGCTACACCACCCGCATCAATAATCTGGCGGTTCCATTTTCCGCTCGGCGCGTCTACTGGGTCGTAAACTCGCACGCCGCAGCGATGTGCGTCGGACTGATTATCACGAACGCCAATGACCAGCTCTTGGTCGGGGTCATCATCAAGGTTCGCGATAGCAATCGCATGCCCCCAAGCCAGTTCGTCATCGATGATGAATCGCGGCCAAAGTTCGCTGCTCTCTAGCCATTTGTTCGGAGCCACGTACACGACCACTTTGTCACCATGCCAAGGCTCGATCGTAGCAATGTACGTGCGACCGTCCGCTAGTTGACCGCGACGAATCTCACTTGCACCACGCTTCGGTGCCGCTTCGAGCTGCCCCGAGCCAAGCTGTCTCAACGTGACCGCTGAGTCCTTACCAGCAACTGCATCGGAGTTTGAAAACTGGAGCCAGTTCACCCCTTCATAACTGGCAGTAATCAGGTCGAGCCGCCCGTTACTGTCGAGATCAGTCGCTTCGAAATTGTGCATTACGTGCAGTTTGTCGGTCAGCACGCTGCGCCCCCACGTCTCGTCGATCGGGTTCTTTCCCGGGCTGAACGCCAGCAAACGCAAGGGGGTCTGTTCAAATCCAGGCGGTCGCGAGCCTCGTCCTTTTAAAGGTGCGACCACCAATGATGGCTGACCATTGCCGTGAAGATCCACCCAGTTCATACGATGCGTTGTAGGCTCGTTAGCGATTTCCCTGTAAACCCACGGGCCCGTTTCAGTGTGTTCTAACCAGCCGATCGAGCCTCCCGAGTCCGAATTGTTGGCTTGCCAATCCGCCCCAAGCGCCAAGTCTATTCTTCCATCGCTATTGATGTCATGCGGCGCAAAGCAAACATTGTCAAACTTCGCAGTGGGCGTTTCATAGACGACATGCGTGGCCCAAGTCGGATTCTCCAGCCACAACACCCGCTTTGCGTCGACGATCGCGATGTCCAGTCGCCCGTCCGAATTCATGTCAATCGCTCGAATCGCATAGCCGACTTGCAACTGAACCGGCAACTCTTCAACTCGAAGATCAACAATATCTTGGGCCACCGCGCCGTTGGGAAAAACGAGCAAGCTAAACACAACGGTGAAAACGGGAGAGGAGATCAATTTCATATTTTAGGCCTTTCTTAGGGACCTCGATTGTAACATCGAAAGCGGAACGGCGGTTTCGACACTCCCTGCAGTGGGGCTTCTAGAACCAGCACACGGTAGTCTGCACCATCGCTAACTAATCCATTCCTGGCGGCAAGTGCGTTGCCAACATAGCCTAGCAAGCTTAAGCTCAAGCGTGCGGACACCACCCAAGCTTCGTTTAGGAGGAAAGCAGGCGAATGAACTT
>JANPLP010000889.1:0-3942 GCA_031426595.1 Planctomycetia bacterium
CATTTCGTCTTGTCCGAACCCAGAGAAAGCTGTCAATTGGGCTCCTGTCTAGGGGGCGGTATTTCCCCTAGCTCTCGAAGGGCCTAGCCAAACCATGGAAAACCTATTCCCTTCCCTAGATGCGATTCACGCCGTGATGGGCCGCTGGGCATTTTTCGCGCAAGTGGTTCCGGGGGAAGGCGCGCCTGCCGCGGCACCTGGTGAAGTCAGTTTGGTTCGCACTTTTTTTGAGAACCCAATCAACCTGCTGATGCTGGCGGTGATGCTGTTCTTTTTTATTGTTATTTGGCCGCAGCAGCGTCAAGCCAAGGCGGCTGCGATGGCACATGAAAAATCGCTGGCCGCGATGAAAAAGAACGACCGCGTGATCACTAGTGGTGGCATCCATGGTGTGATAATCCAAGCCAACTCAGACGAACCCTTTGTAACGATTCGCGTCGACGAAAATACGGGTGCACGCATGGTCGTGAACCGCGACGCGATTGTAAAAGTAATGATCGAAGACTAAATACACTCCCCGCACGTCACTCGCTCAATGAATGGCGAGCCTGCAAGTAGATTTTTCCTCAGGGACATCCAATGGACTGCTTTTCGATGCTAGACCAACTAGCTTTTCCGATGCAAATGTTGGCACAAGCTGCCGGGGCTGTTCAAGCTGGTGGGACCGAACCGGTCGAACCGGCGGTCACACCGATGTGGCAGGCATGGGTCTACAACATCGCATTTGTGCTGGCCATCTTTGTGCTGCCGTTCGTGCTCAGCAACTTCATCAGCCGAGCGATCCGGTTGCCGGCGGTCTCCGCGCGTCTGGGAACCATGCTAGCTGTGATCATCGGCAGTTTGCTGTTCGCTTACAACGCGGACTTCAAGATGAAGCTCGGGCCGGACATGAAGGGTGGAACCAATCTTATTTATGACATTTTGCCTCCAGCCGATGGTGGCGAGAAAGCCAACTCAGGCGCGCTGGCTGCCGCGTTGAGCTCCCGGTTGAATCCTTCGGGCACGAACGAAATGTCGATTCGTCCTTACGGCGAAACGCAAATCGAAATCATCGTTCCAAACTCGGATGAATTCGAGCTGGCAGAGATCAAGCGCCGCATTGTCTCTGCAGGTGCCCTAAAGTTCCGAATCGTAGCAAACACTCGCGATCATACAGATGTAATCGAGTTGGCTCGGCAACAGGCTCAGAATGACGACCGCTTGCTGCGGACCAAGATGACTGTTGAAAACAGCGAAGGTCGTACCGTTGGCCGATGGTTCACAGTCGGCCGCGAAAAAGAACTTGAAAACGGCGTCCGGCCACTGCGCACGCCTGTTTTGGGTGACATTATCCGCAACTCCCGAACCGGTGAATTGATCTCGAATCCGCCGTTGGTGATGAGCGAAGAGTATGCGTTAGAAAACTGGATGAAGCGGCAGGACGTTTCCGATGTTGACGTTCTCATGGCTCTTGAGCGTGGTGGCGAACCGTACGTTGAAGTGTCGGGCGACGACTTGGCGAGCGCTGCGATGGAGTTCGATAGCAAGACGGGTGAGCCGACGGTTGGATTCAAGCTGACTACCGAAGGCAGCGGTAAGATGCTACGAATGACGGTTGTGAATCAGCCTGAGGGAAGTTTCCATCGCCGCATGGCCATTATCCTGGACGACAAAGTTCTGTCGGCGCCGCAGTTGAATTCGCCGATTAGCACCAGTGGTCAGATCGTAGGTAATTTCTCGCAGGAGGACGTCAAGTTCCTCGTGGAGATCCTGCGTGAAGGTCGTCTGCCAGCAACTTTAGGTGAAGTGCCCGCGAGCGAAAGTCGCGTGGGCGCAGGCTTGGGGGTGTCGACGATTACACGGGGCACTTATGCATCGATCATTTCATTGCTGATCACTTTCGCCTGTATTCTCTGTTACTATCGGTTCGCGGGGATTATCGCGGTGATTGCTTTGATCATCAACGGTCTGATGATCTACGGTTCGATGATCTTTCTTAGTCAACCGCTGACGCTGGCTGGTCTAGCCGGTTTGGTTCTGACAGTCGGTATGTCGGTCGATGCGAACGTGTTGATTTACGAACGTATTCGCGAAGAGGTTGCCAAGGGATCCGCCAAACGCATGGCGGTTAGGAACGGTTTTGATCGAGCCTTGACGACCATTATTGACTCGAACCTCACCACCTTGATTGCAGCGATTGTGTTGTACTGGATCGGTACTGATCAAGTGCGAGGTTTTGCGGTCGCGCTGATCATCGGTATTAGCACCAGTATGTTCACTGCGACGTTCTGCTCGCGATTGATGTTTGAAATTGCAGAGCGTCTTGGGTTGGTGAACCTCTCGATGTGGGATGGTATCGCGTTCATCAAACGCAATTTGTTGGGCGAAGGCGATATCGATTTCATGGGCAAGCAGCGAGCCTGTTTGACATTTTCAGCCTTGGTCATCTTGATTGGTGTAACCGCGATCGCGTTGCGAGGCAAAGATTTGCTGAACATCGACTTCACTGGCGGAACCAGCGTTACGTTCCAGTTGAAGGAGCCGATTGATGCCGACACGCTTCGCGATGTAACTCGTGAAATCCTTACCAAGGACGAGCGTGGCGAGTACATTCAGTCGACGTTGGTGCGAGTTGAAAAAGAGCCACTGGATACGGTTTACACGTTGGTGACTTCGCTGAAAGATCGTACGAAGTTGCAAGAATTGCTGGTGGATGGTTTCGCAAAAAATGAAGCCACCAAGCTGGTCACTTATTCAATGCAAATTGTGGATGAAACGGGCGCTGCGTCGAGCCAACTGTTGCCGAGCAACTTGTTGCCCCGCGGCAACGACCGGACTGCAGTTCGCTTCGTTTCGTTCCAAGATAACGCAGCCCCGCCTGCTGCAGAGATACCTGCTGTAGATAAACCTGCTACAGATAAACCTGCTGCAGAGATCACCAACGCTCCGCCGGCTGAGCTGGCGACGGGCGATGCACCTGCGGCTCAAACGCCCGCAGCGCCTGCAGCGCCAGCGGCCACGGGTGCTGATGCAACAGGTGCGGCCACGACGCCAACTGCTGCAACCTCCGGAGCTGCGGCAGGTCAAGCGAGCGAAGCTGTTGCGGTCCCCGTAGAGCGAACTTCGATCGTGTTGCAGTTCCTCTCCAATGGGGCGAGTTCCGATGTCGAAGCGGACAAATTGGCGAAGCTAAATGGACCTGAACTGAAGAAGCGAGTGATCAAAGCGGCTGAGGCATCGGGATTGACGTTGGTCAACGCTGCTTTCACTGTCGAACCGCAACCATCCCCCAAGGAATGGATCGAAGAGGACTTGTCGGGTCATACCAAGTGGAAAGTGACACTGCCGTTTAGCGACGATCAGACGAAGCAGATCGTGGCGAAGCTGGACGCCGATTTGGCGCAGCAGCCCCTGTGGTTGTCGCTCAGCAACATTGGGGAACGCGTCGCGGGTGAAATGCAGCAGCGAGCTATCGGTGCGGTATTGCTCAGTCTCGTCTTCATCATGGCTTACATTTGGTTCCGTTTCCAAAAAGTGGCTTATGGTGTCGCAGCGGTCGTTGCCTTGCTGCACGACGTCGTTATTACACTCGGCATTATGGCTTTGTGTCACTGGTTGGTCGGGCCGTTGCAATTCTTGTTGATTGAAGACTTCAAGATCGGTTTGACTGAAGTTGCGGCTTTCTTGACCATTATCGGCTACTCGCTGAACGATACGATCGTGGTGTTCGACCGCATTCGTGAAGTGCGCGGTAAGAGTCCCAAGTTGACTTCGAAGATGGTCAACGACAGTGTCAACCAGACGCTTAGCCGAACGTTGCTAACGAGCGGTACGACGATCTTGACCTTGATCATCCTTTACATTTGGGGTGGTGAGGGCATTCATGCATTCGCGTTTGCGTTGCTGTTCGGCATTGTGGTTGGAACTTACAGTTCCATTTTCGTGGCTGCTCCGCTGCTATTG
>JANPLP010000890.1:0-2642 GCA_031426595.1 Planctomycetia bacterium
CAGCACTTCGCGCCGAGCCCTCGCAAATCGATAGCCTAAATCGCCAACGATACGAACAAAAATGCGCTGCTGCAGAACTTCAGCGATGACAGTTTGCAAAGCTCGAAGAAAACCGGCAAAACCGAGGAAGCCCAGCAGGATAAAGGACAGCACAAACAACGGCTGAAGGTAAGTTCCCCATGCCACTGTGTTCACCAGCGACTCGACGGCTAAGGGAGTCGCTAAACCCATCACTCCCGACACTAAAGCAAAAAGCACCAAGGTCGTGATGTCCCGCAACTCAAGCTGCAAAAGACTCCGGAACCTCGACAACGGCGACCGGTGGACATGGTGACGATGATCGTGACCGCTCGAATGCCCACGCCCATGCCCTTCGGCTCCTCCGGCGGATGCGGACGACAGAGACTGGCTGTTCATTACAGGTTGAGCAACGTAGCACCGCCGAACCCCAGATTTTGGCCAGAACGCGGCGAGATCAGACCGACCGCCAGTCGACAACTCTAAATTGGCAGTAACTTCATAAGCTTCCGCACGCCGACCTTTCTGCTCCACGACCCACCAAGACGAACCTGAGGAGGTGGATTCTTCAATTACGACAGGAAAGCTCTCTCGAACTAAATGCATCGCGTCTTTTAAGGACAGTTTGGTTGGCGCCAAGCGAATCCCGACTTGCTGGGCCGCTTGCATTAGCCGAAAGTCGCTGTTTTGGCCCTCTTTGAAAGCACTGTCCGGAGGATTGGCTGTCCGAAGGGCCTGCTGAATATTGACGATCTCCACGGGTGCTTTGAAAGCATAGCAAAGCCGCTCAAGCACAGCTGCGAGCTGCGTGTAATCGCTACTTCCGTTTAGCCTCTGTTCACCAAATTGAGCCATCACCAAGCCTTAATTGCCACAATGCGTAGATCGCCCTGCGATACTATCGACATTCGGCTAGCCACTCATCTTACCCAAACTGAAACTACGGGCGAAAAGCCCGCGGGTTCACAACGAATCCGGCGACTGAACTGGTAATGATATGAGTGAAGCTCAGAATGGAGGCAAAAAAAAGCGGGTGTGGATAACAAGGTGAAATCCACACCCGCCCGTTTCGATAACTCGTGCTTTGGTGATCTGCACGAGGGGATGACTGCCATGGGCAGCCCGCCGGCTACCTAAGGGTTATCACCCCAATGGCTGGTAGAACATCTACTCACGCGATCACCTCCTTCCAAAAACAGGGTTCGCTCAACAATCCACCTATTCAGCCTAGAGTGGGAGTTTGTCGAGTCTGAAGCATGCCCGTCGCGTTGCGTTCCGCGACCCGGAAAGTCAGGCCAAGGTATCGCACCTCGGCCAACTTCATTCTTCTTGTTTATAGACCGGAAGTCAAGTAAAAAGTTCAGGCTCATGTCGGGCTTGGCGTAGTTTTTCCTCAAGAAAATTCTCTGCCGACAGCAAAACCTCCCATTCGCCGCAGGTGCCTCAGCTTACGCAATGCGTTCGATACCAAGTGGTTTCAATTCAGTCGATTTTTGCGACCAATCTGTCCGAAATCAAAACTGTTGCCCCCTTAGGTAACATTTAAAAGAGTGGTTCGCCACTCAAGCTTCAGACCAGGGAAGGTCAATGGCAAGCATGATGCAACGCCGTCGGCCAGCCTCTCATCTATTGACGAAAAACGTCAATGAGGAGGAATTTTCTGTGCCACGCCTCTCAATCATTATTCCACATCGCGGCAATGACCAGCGGCTTGAAGAGACCATTCTCTCAGTGCTGGAAAACCGACCTCGAGATTGCGAAGTCGTCGTCGTGCACGACGGCTCGTATCGCGACCCGTATGAATTGACTGACGAAGTTGTCTACGTACAAGAGGACCCGAAGTCGACAGTGGTAGAGCTGCTCAACGCGGGCTTGATGGCCGCCTGCTCGCCCGTCGTCTGCACTCTCCTAGACGGCGTCGTTGTGTCCGCAAACTGGGCCGAGCCCGCCCTCAAACGCTTTTCCTCGCAAAACGTTGCCGCAGTAGCTCCGCAGCTACAGGTCGGCCGCAGCGTGATCTCGGGAATTTCGTCGAGTTCACTTCACAGCCTTTCAAGCCTGAGAAGCGGTCGCGTCGAATCCAAGGACGGCACAGCGGCCGCACCCACCTTGACCGCCGGCTTTTTTCGCCGCAAGTCGCTCCTCGCCCTCGATGGTTGGAACGAAGAACTCGGTCTCGGGAGCGCGGACGTGGAACTGGCCATGCTGATGAGCGACCTCGGTATGCACTGTGAATGCGAATCTCAAGTTGTCATTCACGCGTCAGCCGACGCGTTAGCAGCGCGACGATCGTCTGATACGATCAGCGAGCTGGCCGCTATCGCCGCAGCACACGGGTTCGCCGCGCCAGGTTTAGCGACCAACCTAACCTCAATGGTCGCCGCAGTGCTCACGGGAACCATTGGCTCAGCACTTGCGTGGTCCGCAGGCCTGCGAAAAACCGATGTGCTAACAGAGGTCGCTGATCGGCTCGCTTACTCGCGAAAGCAACTTAGCGACGGACAGGATCCCGTATCCATCAAGATCCACTCTAACGCTGAGCCAATTGCGACTCGCAAAGCCGCCTAGTGATTTGTCCCCATTGATTTTTAGGATTAGCCGGAGTGCGCTAGCACCCGGTTCAC
>JANPLP010000891.1:0-6535 GCA_031426595.1 Planctomycetia bacterium
CTCTTACCATTTTTGAGTATGACCATCGCTGATGTTCATCCAGCGACTAACATGCCGATGGCGGTTGCAAAACGCCCGGTGTTAAATGCAATTCCACTTCCGGTAGCACGGACGTGGGTCGGAAACAACTCTGGCAGGTAAAGCGGCAACCAGCCATAAAAAGACGCCGTGCAAACTCCGGCTACGAAAGCGGCCATTAACAACGGCAGACCGAACTCATTGTGCATTTGGTACAAGTACAGCACTGATGCGATCGAGGCGACGCACAGTAATCCATAGGTCAGGCGGCGACCTAGTTTCTCACCCAACCATGCGGCCAACAAAGTGCCTGTGATGGCGCCGATGGCGACGGTGATTTGAGCCCACTGTGTCGGGAAGCGCTCAAGGAGGCTCGGATTCTCACTGGCGGCTTTCGCCGCTAACTTGCCAGACCACGCCATGGCCCACTGTGTCGTACCCCAGGTCCCCAGCAGCGCGACTCCACTTAGGCATGCGCCTAAAAACATCCTGCCAAGAATTGTTTTCATGCTCATCGACATTGCCTCAGCTCCTTCATCAGCCGCTTGTCGTTGCAAATAGCGTACAACTGGATACGAGAAGCCGACTGTGGCGATTGCCAAACCGAGCGGAGTACCAACGATGCGTTCCCAATGCTCATGCTTACCGGTCCAAACGTAGATAATCAACGCGGGCCCCAAACAACCAAGTGCTACGCCTAGCAGATCTTCAGTTCGCCAACCGGTCGTATGGCCTTTGCTCTTGCCTTCTTCCCATTTGTGTGACTCGGGGACGAAAATGCGGAAGAAAAAGGTCAGCACTGCTGGGAGAGTCCCCATCATCATCATGATCCGCCACCCATCGTTCGACACAAGCTTCGTGACCAGATCGGGCGCCAAGCCGCTGTTGATCATCAGGCTTTCAACCGATGCGATCACGGTATTCAAGCCCATGCTGATAATTCCAACTAGCAAATAACCAGCGTTGGCTGCGGCGCCGATCAAACCTGCCATCAGTGCACGAGAGCGATTGGGCCAAACTTCCATAACCAGCGCGACGCCGAGTGCCCACTCACCACCCATCCCGAGCGAAGCGATGAAGCGCAACACGCCGAGCTGCATTGGGGTCTCCGCGAAACCGCAGAAACCTGTGAAGATGGCATACACTAAAACACTGAGGCTCATGGCTCGCACGCGTCCAATCCGATCCCCTAACCATCCGAAAAGCACGCCGCCGGCCGCCGCACCAACCAAAAAAACGGCAATGATTAGTCCGAACACCATCGCAATCTCGTTCTCTTGTTCCAACGTCGGTTTCGTGTACTGCAACACTTGGCTGATGCCTGTTGCCGAAACAGTGTTGTCAGTAATCAGAATTGGTTTCGAGAAACCGAGCAGATCGCCGATGGCGCGGCGTCCAACCATGGAGAAAACCCCCATCTCCGCTCCGTCAAACATCCAGCCCAACAAAGCGGCTGTTAGAGCCATCCATTGACCTCGACCTACAATTACGCCTGATTTTGACTCGGTCGACTCAAGAGTATGGTTTGAAGGCACAGTAGTCTTCCAGGCTGGAGAAGGCTTGCAGATGGCTTTTTGCAGAAAATCGAACTTCCGCAATCGAAGTTTTTGCGGTCAGTCGCAGCAGATAAAACAATCTGAAGTGAAGATAAAGGGTCGCGCATTATGAACTTTCGGCGTTAGCCAGTCCAGTCAGCCATCGCTGCGGAAAATAAGTGTGAGTTGATGAGAGTGCGTGTTGATGAGTCTGGGTGTTAAGCAAATCGACGGTCTGCTTGTAGCGTCGGGTGACGTCAACCAATACTGACACTCGGCGAACAAGGTGTTGGTCGATGCGACAACTGGACGGACGGCTAACGAAACGCCTAGGCGCGTGTGCGCAAAGTGCGGTCGGCTGATCGCAAGTCAATTGACACGACCATGCGGAATTGTAGAGATTGAGTTAGCCGATTGCGGCTTACTCAATAATTTGGTCGAGACCCGCATTAGACGGACGTAACAACGGATTCTGACATGGACTGTGATGCGAGGAACGTGACGAGCCGCCAACGATTGTCTGATGCGAATACTGCTTATGATGCGGAAGGAGAACTAGCTGATCCACTAGCAACCGGATCGGGAATACTACGCATCGATCCTGCTCAATCCAGAACCCATTCTCCGAACGGTTGTTCAGCAGTTTCAGTTGAGCAAATGCAAAATTTGCTAAACGACCTGCAGCGTCAGCAGTTTGAGCTCGAGCAACGCAGCGAAATGCTGCGCAGAAAGGAACTAGAACTCGAACAATCTCTCGAGCGCTATTTCGATTTATACCAATCAGCGCCGGTCGGTTATTGCACGCTCAATGAATTCGGCTCGATCCTGGATGCCAATCTCACCTTGGGTGTGCTGCTCGGCGTGTCCAGCGACTTGTTGGTTGGCTGCCCGTTGAAAAATTACGTGTGCATTGAACATCGCGAGCTCTTTTCAGATCGGCACCGTCAGTTGTTACAGACTGGCAATGCTCAGAATTTTGAGCTTCAGGTGGTTAAGCACCATGGGCTGAACTGTTGGGTAAGTGTCTCGACGGCGTTAGGAATTGGGAGCCATGGCGAACCAGTTTTAAGAATGGTTCTCACTGACATCTCGGATCGTAAAGAGACGGAAGCTGCATTGCGAGACCGCGATCGCCATTTGCAGTTAATCGCGTGCAACATGCCTGGGCCAGTTTCGCACGTCGATCTCGATTTACGTTATCGTTTTGTGAATCCCTACTATGAAAAGATCACCGGAAAGCCGCTCGCATCGATTTTAGGGTTGAGCATGCGTGAAGTGCTGGGCGATGCTTTTTTCGAGTCCGTTGAACCTTATGTTCAAGACGCTTTAGCGGGTAAGCTTGTTACATTCCCCAGTCCTATTTCATTCGCCAGCGGTGAAGTGCGTTTTGGTTTAACGACTTACATTCCTGATCGTGATCCGCAGAACCAGGTTGTCGGCTTCTTCGTTATTGGACTCGACATCACATCGAACCACTTCACGCAACAAGCCCTTGCGACGACGACCGAGCTACTGGAACTGACTGGGCAACTGGCCCGCGTCGGTGGTTGGGAATTAGACCTGCGCACTAATGCCCTTCACTGGACGCGTGAAACCTGCCGCATCCACGAATTAGAAAACTTTGTAGCACCTTCGTTGGAGGAAGCCTTAAACCTGTATGATTCCGAATCGCAATTGCGACTTCGTCAAGCGGTTGAACTCGCAAGCTCGCAAGGAAAGTCCTGGGACCTTCAACTTCAGTTGGTAACTCACACAGGCCGCCACGTTTGGGTTCGTACCCATGGGATCGCTGTCTTTGAGGATGGCGTGGCGATCAAGCTGCAAGGTGCATTGCAAGACGTAACCGAACAAAAAGAGGCCGAAGCGGCTCGCTCAGTGTTAGAGTCCCAGTTGCGTGAGTCGCAGAAGATGGAAGCGATTGGAACGCTCGCGGGCGGGGTGGCACATGATTTCAACAACATTCTCGCCGCCATTATGGGCAACGCGGATCTCGCCATCCATTCGCTCAACTCGCCGAGCGTCATCCTCCATTCATTGCGAGAAATCGGTAACGCCAGTGAGCGCGCTCGCAACTTGGTGCGGCAGATTCTCTCATTCAGTCGACCTCAAGCTACCGAACGTAAGCTGATCTCGGTGATCGACGTCGTTGAAGAATCCATTCGCTTGCTGCGAGCCACCTTACCTGCACGAGTGGCACTCACATTCGAGAGTTGCCATAAGGTTCCTCGCATTTTGGCCGACGCGACGCAGTTGGAGCAGGTAATCTTAAACCTCGCCACGAACGCTTATCAAGCTCTGCACGGCCACCCAGGCTGCATCAACATCCGCGTTGACACGGTTCCGCTGAACGCGCAACTGACAGACTCAGTCCCTGGGCTCAGACCGCTGGAAGGCCAAGTGAATCAAATGCTGCGACTGGTGGTCGCGGATGACGGACCAGGAATAGAGGTAGGAGTTGTGGCGAGGTTGTTCGAGCCGTTCTTTACGACGAAGCCAGTTGGTGAAGGAACTGGCTTGGGGTTGGCCGTTGTCCACGGCATCGTGCGCACCTACCAAGGCGCGATCACCGTGGAAAGTCGCCCAAGTGAAGGGGCTACTTTTACGATTTACCTCCCCGTACCCACGGAATCGGAAGAGACGGCCGATGAAAAGATTGACGAACCCGATCAAGTGATTGCATACCAGTCGCAGCCGCTCAATGCGCTGCGAATTTTGTACGTTGACGATGATCAATGCGTAATGCAGTCGATCGGCAAGATGCTTGGGCTGAAGGGTTTTAAGGTCGAAGCTTTCATCGACCAGATGGAGGCCGTGGAAGCTATTCGGAACAGGGCGGACCAATACGATTTGGTGGTCACGGACTATAACATGCCCTGCTTGTCTGGATTAGATTTCGCTCGCTTCGTACGTGCGACCCGGTCCGATCTGCCGGTAGTAGTCATCTCAGGACTAGTTGACGATGAACTGCGGGCAACAGCATTTGAAGCTGGCGTGAGCGAAGTGGTCGCCAAACCATTTTCGCTGAATGCATTCTGCTGCGTCGTTCAACGTATCATTCCACTACCGTCATAAGCCTCGCGCGTGTTTAGCAATACGACCGTTGCGTAGACTCTTCGAATATGCCAGCAGGCACGCAGGTGGATTGCGGCTTGTCGAGGCCTGCTCGCCCCGCTGCACCATTGCAAAACGAACTAACCTCCTGTTGCACCGGCGTCAGCTTTGTCAGCCGAAGGGATGTCAGGAGGTTGGTTGATTCAAACCAGCTTCGCGGCTTACATGCGAACCAGCAGCCTGGGCTGGTGAGCAGAAGCAATTAACAAAACTGGCTAACGGCCGATCGAAGGCGGGTTAGCTTGCAGGAAGTCACGCGGACCGCGAACGGTGTAGTACGGGTATGCGACTTGCGCTGTCGCGGGACCTTGAGCCCCGGCGCCGCCATCACCGCCACCATGTGCGTATTGACCATTGTTGCCTAAGAAGCGTTGGTAGTCAGTGCCACCGCGTTGCCAGCCGAGCCGACAAGGTCGGCAGCCGATTGAACCATTACAATTATTGCAACGTTTATCCATCATGTGGTTGCAGCCGGTGCTTCCCAACAGGGTGAACGCCAAGCTCATGAGTAACATTACGCGTTTCATCAGCGGATTCCTTTACGCGCGCCGACAATTATGCGGCTGGCTCTGGGTTCTTCAGTAATTCTCACGCTCCACGCAAACTGGTGGATTGCTCAGCGAGTGCTCGCTTAAGCGAAAGCGTCTTCCAATGAACTCGATACCAAGCGGTCTGCGGGGCCACTTGATCGTCACCTTTTTCATCGGACCATTCTTAACGGTTGAATCGGGAAAAGCGGTTGCATTGCTTCAGTCCCAACCAAACTCGACGCTAGAAACGACCAAAAATCCCTAGCTTACCAAAGCCGTCTGATCAAAGCATTTTCGATTCGCGGCGCAATTGAGTTCCCGCTGACCGTGGAAGAAACGGGAACGGTTTTACCTGCACAGCTTTGGACCCGTAGTTCAAGCAGCCATGGGACGATAGAATCGGCACTCGTGAAGACGCATTGCCTTTCCGTATTTTTTTGTTGCATTGTTGCTGTAATGGCGCATGCTAGAAGGTCTGGGGCGATTTTTAGACCTTCACATATCTGCAGCAGCGCGTAGAACGCGAGATTGGGGAAATCCATGTATCGCACTTCGGCAGGTACACGAGTTATGATAGGCGCCGAGCGGGCGCTGTTTTCTGCATCGCTGGGGATGATCGTAGATCTACTTAGCGACGGTGATCTCGATTTGGGTGTCCCTGCCTTTGATCAACTTCAACGGGGACAGAAGTTTTTTGCACTATATCAAGCAGCTCGTGGCTTGCTTCGACCCGACGAACCCGCTCCGCAATTGACCGCGTATCTCGAGGCCACTGTCGCGACGGTTTTTCAGTTTATGCTTGACCAAATCTTGCAAGAGATTTCAGATCCCGATTTTGCGGATGATCCCCAATACTGGCGAGAGCTGGCATTGCTGGCGGCTGCCGAAGTGATGGATCAAGACGAATTACCGACTCCAAACTGTGACGATGCATCGGAGTGGGAGCTAGTCATTGAGTCGCTAGAGGGTGCCGTGCTGTGGGACCGCGATTTCGAAATGCAATTCCTAATGGATGTGGATTCTGAATCCGCCAAGAAGCTCAAAGCAGACCTAGACATCGATGGTGACTTCTACACGGCAATCCCCGATGAAGTACCGGACAAGCAGATAAAATTATATCGCGACGCACTCATGGGGCTGACTCCTGAAGGACGAGCCTAGTGCTTTGTCCAGATTAAATTCTAGGGTGGCACGCTCTGAGGCTTTGCGAAGGGCGTGATTTGAGCGACATTAGCCACGCCCTTCGCAGAGCCCTCAGGGCGTGCCGCCCAAATGCGATCAACCCCAAAATTAAATCTGGACAAAGCACTAGTTAGTTCAGGGCGCCAAGTTGCTCAGGTT
>JANPLP010000892.1:0-6421 GCA_031426595.1 Planctomycetia bacterium
CTAAGCAAGAACAACAGTCATACACCGTCAAGGTCGCTTCGACTGTTATGGAGAATCAAAGCTACACAGTTCAAGTTCCCGTAACGACAACTGTGGATGTTCCCTACACCGTGACTGTTCCTGTGACAACTCAAGTCGAAGAGAAGTACACAGCTCAAGTTCCTGTAACGACCGATGTCACTGAGGACTATACCGTAACCGTTCCAGTTACGACTGATGTAGTTCAAAACTACACCGTTCAAGTGCCTGTTACGGCCATGGTCGACGAGACCTACACGGTTCAAGTTCCTGTAACCACTCAAGAAGTTCAGGACTACACAGTCAGCGTTCCGTACAGCGAAACTAAGACTGCAACTCGCACGGTTAGCAGGAGTGTTCCAGTCACCATGACTCGGACCGTTACGCGAGACCTCGGCAGCTACCAGACTGTGACCGAAGAAGTCCCAGTTAGCAGCGGTTGCGGCGTGAGCAGCGGCTATGGTGCAAATGCCGGCAATGGCGCGAGCGGCGGTTGTGGCGCGGGCAATGGCTGTGGCGCGAGCAATGGTTGTGGTTGTGCTAGCCCATGCAACAGCGGTTGTGCAAGCCCATGCAACAGCGGTTGCGGAAGCCCATGCGGCGGATGCAACAGCGGTATTGCCGCTTCAGCTGCTGGCGCTGGTTTGGGTTATGCATCACAAACTCGGACTGTTTGCAGGAAGGTTTGGGTTCCAAACGTTGTGACAGAAGAAGTGCCTTACACCACTTATCAAAGCCAACAATCGGAAGAAGCTTACACCTACACCGTTCCGATGACCCGTCAAGAAACTCGTCAACGCACTGTGAACAAAGTTTCTTACACGACCGAAACCAAGACTCGCCAAGTTGCGAAGACCAGCTACACGACTGAAACACGTCAACGCACCGTCAAGCAATGCAGCATGCAGAACCAAACTCGTCAACGTACGGTAAAGAAGGTTTCCTACAATACTGAAGAACGTACTCGCCTGGTTGCGAAGACCTCGATGAGCACCGAGACACGCACTCGTCAGGAACAACGTACTTCGTACACAACCGAGACCAAGACTCGCCAAGTACCGAAGACCGTCTACGCCGACGAAACTCGTACTCGCAATGTGACCGTCAATTCGAACGAAACTCGCACTCGCGAAGTTCCTTACACCACGTACACGACCGAAACACGTCAACGTACTTATAATGTGACTGTAATGGACACCGTTTCGGAAGAAAAGACTGACACTTACAACGTATGTGTTCCTTACACCGTCGAAGAACAAGTTGCTGTGACCGTTACCAGAATGGTTCCACAAACCGTCACCGTCCAAGTTAGCGCAGCAGGCGCCGCTTGGGGCGCGAATGGTTCAGCTGGCAATTCGGCTGGCAATTCAGGTTGCGGTGGTTGCTCGGCACCCGTGGCTGCAGTTTCAAGCTGCGGTTGCGGAAACTAATAACACCAGCAACTTTCAAGTTGCGTGATGTTAGAATTAACTCACCGGCCCACTGAAGCCTTTCAGTGGGCCGGTTTTTTTTAGGCACTAGCTACCACTTAGTAGAAGTGACGAGCAGCCATTTGTCCCTTCCAATGCGCTCACCGGTTACGTGTTGATCCTCCAAGCCCGTTTGAGCAATGTTTATTGAGCTTCCTAAGGACAAACCCAAAAGCGGTAAATACTGGCGACATTTCACCGGGAACCTTCGGGTTTCCTAGTAAAAACGAGGCCTCTACGGAGTGGGATGAATGCGGGCTTTAGGTTGTTTGGGGTAAATGGGTATTAAATTCACTCTGCCAGCCGCGCCCCAACCCGGCCCAGGTGGTTTTCTCAGCTTGTGCGAGCGCCTATGATGGTGGAGTCCCTAAGGACATTCTTTATCGGTTTGCCCTGCAACGTGCAGCATCCGACGTTTTCCAATCTCAAGGAGTTTCAGATGAAACAGGTTTTGAGCTTTGCAGTTGTGATGACTTTGGCTTTCTGTGGTCTGTCGGTTTCGGCTGAAGACATCAAGAGCGGCCTCAAGGAAGGCGATTCCATTGGCGCTTTCGATGTAACCAAGTGCGCGGGCGCAGAAAAAGATAAGGTTGCCGTCGGCGATAACCTTTGCTATCGCTGCAAGAACGGAAGCCGCCCACAAGTAATGGTCTTCACACGCAGCACCGACGAAAAGGTAGTTGCACTCGTCAAGCAGCTCGATGAGCAAATCAAGAAAAATGAAGAAGCCCAACTGAAAGCTTTCGTCAACTATCTTGGTGACAGCAAAGACGTAGCATCCGACGCAGCGAAGAAACTTGCTACCTCAACCAAGGCCGAGAATATTCCATTCGTTGTCCCTAACGAATACGAAAACGGTCCAGAAGATTACGGTATCAATGCGAAAGCAGCGATCACCGTTATCATGGCTCACGAAGGCAAAGTAAAAGCCAACTTCGCTTACGCGAAAGCCTCCGAACTGGACGTAGCCGCCGTGATCGGCGATCTGAAGAAGATTCTTAATTAACTCATTCGCTAATCCGTTTTAGCCAAAGAGCTTGCGAATCAATTGCCGCAGTTTTGTTTTTCAAAGCTGCGGTTTTTTCATAGAGCCAGCACCCGATGACGATTCAACAAGCTGAAGTAAACTTCTTTGTGTATGGCACATTGAAGCGGCGTGAATGCCGCGAGCACATGTGGCCGCGCACGCCATTAGTGGTCGAGGATGCGTGGTCGTACGGCGAACTGTACGATGCCGGCAGCTACCCAGCGCTCGTTCCAGGCACCGACAAGGTGCTGGGTGAACTATGGAGCTTTTCACCCAATGACTTCGAAGCCGTCGCGCGCGTGCTCGATGAGATCGAGGAGTATCGCCCGCTAGACCCCTACAATCTGTACAATCGCGAAGTCATAGAATGCGAGACGGCCAGCGGTCGTCGTGCAGTAGCGTACACCTATATATATGCGAGGCTCAAGGACCTACCAGCCTTCACGCGTTTGGTGCCGCCGGAGCCCAATGACTATACCCAGTGGCGTTCAGCCTAGAGACATACGTTTGGCGTAAAGTCATAGCAGTGCTGACATTTCGATTTCACTTTTCTACCCTCTCAATCTTAGAATTCCAGCTATGAAGTTTGTGAAGATGCATGGCGCGGGCAACGACTACGTTTACGTCAATTGCTTCACCCAACCGAGTCCCCAAAACCCCGCGGAAGTTGCGGTCGCAATATCGCATCGTCGCTTTGGCGTGGGTGCAGACGGTTTAATTTTGGTCGAGCCCTCAAATGTTGCTGACGCTCGCATGCGGATGTTCAATGCCGATGGTAGCGAATCTGAAATGTGTGGCAATGGAATCCGCTGCGTTGCAAAACTGGTGCACGACCACGGAATCTGTAAGCGTGAAAATCTCCGTATCGAGACTGGCGCAGGCATCTTAGCGCTCGATCTGAAAATCGTGAACGGCCAAGCGGAGTTGATAACAGTTGATATGGGCGAACCAATCACGGCGCCCGACAAAGTCCCCACCACGCTATCTGGAGCGCCAGTGGTCGATCTGCCAGTCCGATTTGACCAACATGAACTGAAGGTGACCTGCGTGTCGATGGGCAATCCGCATTGCGTGACCTTTGTACCTTCGGCCACCGATGCACTGGTTCTGGGCGTCGGACCGAAGATTGAAAATGACCCCCGGTTCCCAAGACGAACCAACGTCGAGTTTGTTGAAGTGCTGTCACGTTCAGAACTTCGCCAGCGGACTTGGGAACGCGGTTCAGGCGAGACTTGGGCTTGCGGAACCGGTGCCAGCGCCGTTTGTGTGGCTGGCGTACTAACCGGTCGCACGGACCGTGAAGTGCTAATCCATTTGCTTGGCGGCGACCTTCGCCTGCGCTGGGACGAGGCCACAAATCACGTTTTTCTAACGGGCGGCGCAGTCGAGGTGTTCACTGGCGAGTTCATCTGCGAGTAGCCATCGCTGCAGAAAATGTTCGTCGATGGGCTTTGCGACATAGAGCATTCGGATAGAGCATTCGCTGAGAGCACGCCACTAGACAGGCTATCGACGGTTCACTTGATAAAAATCGCAGCGAAACGGCTGGTCAATGCGCCTTGGTTTACGTCGTACGCAACGGGGGTTCTCCGAGCGGCTATAATTGCACTCGTCCAGGCGCGCTTCCGTCCTTCGGGGTGGTCGAGCCGAAGCGTGTTTCGTCTTTCTCAAAAATCAGTCTTTAGCCGCGGTAACTGCGGACGCTTGTCGTCCGCCGCCGCATCCACCACTTTGTTTAAACCTATCTCAAGGATCATTTCATGAAACGTTTGCTGTCAATCGCTCTTCTCGCATGTGGAGTTAGTTTAATGTCATCGCAAGTTCAAGCCCAAGAGGCTTCGAGTAAGGCTCTTTCCTTCACCATGAAGTCATTGGATGGGAAAGATGTCGACCTGAAAAAGTATGCAGGTAAAGTTGTCTTGATCGTGAATACTGCCAGTGAGTGCGGTTTGACTCCGCAGTACACCGACTTGCAAGAGATCCACACCAAGTTCAAAGACAAGGGATTGGCAGTTCTTGGATTTCCTTGCAACCAGTTCGGTACGCAAGAACCTGGCGATTCAAAGGAAATTTCCGAGTTTTGCACTAAAAACTACGGCGTAACCTTTGATATGTTTGAAAAGGTGGATGTCAACAAGGACTCTGCTTGCGGACTTTACAAGCACTTAACCGCGACAGAAGCACCACCTGTTGGCAAAGGCGCGGTAAAGTGGAATTTCGAGAAGTTTCTTATCAATCGTAAAGGTGAGCTGGTGAATCGATTTTCACCACAGACCAAGCCCGACGCGCCTGAAGTTATCGCCGCGATTGAAAAAGAGCTGGCAGCGAAGTAACGTTTGTCGGCAAAAGAGGATTAACGCCGAAGGGGATCCGGATGCAACTAAAACGCGTTCATGCAGCGCTTAGCAAGGTCGTACTGGGCACCGCTTCGCTCATCGCGGCGCCTTGTAGCAGTCCAGCGCAGGAACAGTCCTCTTCCTCGAAACAATCCTCTCCGCCGAAAACTACCTCCCCCAACACAGTTGAGGAGGCCAGCTCACAGTCGGCCAGCTCACAGTCAGCCCGTGACCTGCAACGCGTGCACATCGCCGAGTTGATTGAGCAACTCGGCGATGAAAGTTACCAAACGCGTCGAGCGGCGGAGCGAGCCCTGATACGCATCGGTCTGCCCGCCTTTGAGCAACTGCGGCAAGCCATGTTTCATCCAAATGTGCAAATTGATGTCGCAGCGCGTTATTTAGTCCGCAGTCAATCCGTTACCTGGTGGCTCGACACCGATCCCTTGTCCGTTCGCCAGGTGCTGCAGGATTACAACGAACACAAAGACGATGACCGCGAAACAGCCATGCAGAAGCTGGCGAATGAAAAGTCGCCGGACGCGCTCATTGCTTTGTGCCGTATCGCTCGATACGAAAGCTCCGAGCGGTTATCGAAATTTGCTGCGCTCAATTTGATGGAGTCGTTGATCGAGCGACTAGATACTAGTGCTGCCGGGTCGATGGTCCCGCTCATTCGTGAGGCGATGGGGGATAGCAATCGCCCCGCGGCGGATTGGATTTCTGCCATGGCAGATTCCATTGAGGTCGCGGAACCCCAAGTGGACCGCTGGCGGCAATTTGCAAGTGACGAGTTTATTCTCCTGCAAAAGAATCCGCTGGACACCAGCAATGTATTGGTCACCCGGCTGCACCACATCATCGCCACGCATCTTACGAAACACTCGCAGCGAGAGGTGGCGCTCGAAATCGTTCGGCCCAGCTTCGCATTGGTTCAAAACAAAGGAAAAGAAGTCCGGAGCGCTGCAATTTGGGCGATCGATGCTGGGCTTCCGGAACTGGTCAGCGACCTGTCACAAAAGCACAAGGAGCTTTTCGTCACAGAACCGCAGCTTGGATTTTTACTGGCTGAAGCCCAGATGGCCGCTGGGCAAACCGAGTTGGCGCAGGCAAGCGCCGAAGCGGCTAGCGAGAGCATCGCGAGGCCGAAGATTGAGCAGAGCGCGTTTAATGTGACGTTAGACGACATCGTTGCCACGACTCGAGAATCGCTGGCCGAGATTTTGAATCAGCGAGGAATGTTTGACTGGGCGAAGAAAGAATATGAAAAGGGATTAAATCTCGACTTGCAACCGCGCACAGAGTTTCGCTTGCGAGTCGGACTGTCGATTGTGCAAAGTGATGGCGAAGAGTTTGCGGAAGCGGCCGAATCGCTGAACGCTTTCATTGCAAAGGTGCGAGATAATCCTGTTGAAATGGATCGGCTGGCAAAGAGTGTCACTTTCGATGATGCCACTAGCGACTGGGAATTTCTGCTGGGGACCTTCAACTATTACAGCGGTATGGCTGCGGCCGCAGAGCTCAATCGCACTACCGCCCGCTCTTTTTACCTGCAAGCGCTAAAGCATTAC
>JANPLP010000893.1:0-6133 GCA_031426595.1 Planctomycetia bacterium
CTGGCGAATCGCAACTGGGCGGCAGACATTTATTTTCCGTTCAATGCTAAGCGAACAATTTCTGGAAGACGTGACCTTCGTTTTGAGTTGCTCGTTCTGGTCTGCCTTGGTGAGCGTAGACCAATTTCCAGTGGTCGACACCGACGGCATGCAGAATCGTGGCGTGGATGTCGTGAATGTGCAGCCGATCTTCGACAGCGTGTAAGCCGATTTCATCGGTAGCGCCGAGCGTGCAACCACCGCGGACACCGCCGCCTGCCATCCACATCGAAAAACCGTAGGGGTTGTGATCGCGACCATCCCCTTTCTCGCTCATTGGAGTTCGACCAAACTCGCCGCCCCATACAACCAGAGTATGCTCGAGCAGCCCGCGTCGCTTGAGATCCTTTAAGAGACCCGCCACCGGTTTATCGCTGGACCGACAGAGCTTCGAATGGTTGTCTTCGAGCTTGGTGTGTGAATCCCACTTGCTTCCCGCACCGTGGTAAAGCTGCACGAAACGAACGCCGCGTTCGACGAGTCGTCTGGCTAACAAGCAGTTGCGTCCAAAGGATTCGGTTTCTTTATCGTTGATTCCATACAGCTCCTGGGTCTCGGCTGTCTCACTGGCCATGTCGACTGCTTCGGGCGCATCGGCCTGCATGCTGCCCGCTAACTCGTAGGCGCGAATTCGAGCTTCCAGTTCACTGTTCTCTGGCCTCTGCGCCGCGAATTGGCGATTCATCTCGTAGAGCAACTGCATCTTCGTGGCTTGACGTTCAGGACTGATCGTTTTCGGCCGTGTCAAAAACTGAATCGGCTCGGCACCACTAGCCATCGGTGTCCCTTGATAAGTTGCTGGCATGAAACCAGCGCCCCAATTGCGCGGTCCATTGATTACTTTGCCAGCTGTATCTTCGACGACTACGAAAGCGGGCAAGTTGTTGTTTTCAGTCCCCAAGCCATAGGTGACCCAAGCGCCGAGTGATGGTCGACCGGCAAGAATCGAGCCGGTGTTCATCTGGCACACGCCGTTGGAGTGATTCAGTCCATTGCCCCAGCAGGAACGGATGACTGCAATGTCATCCGCACATTCAGCGATGTTGGGGATCCAATCGGAGAACCAAGTGCCGCTCTCGCCATACTGTTTCCACGCGCGCTTTGACGGCATTAACGGCGCGTCGTACTCGCCCATGGGCGTGATGATCGGCCCAAAGCTGCTCGGCAGAGGCTTACCGGCCAAACGATTCAGTTCCGGTTTCGGATCGAGCAGATCCAGGTGGCTCGGGCCACCTTCGAGAAACACAAAAATGACGCTTTTCGCTCGCGCTGGATGGTGAGGTTGCTGGATCACCGCATCCATTGCCGAGTTCGATCCAGCCAGCATCGCTTGCACCGCCACCGCCCCAAACCCCGCTCCAGCCGATCGCAGCATATCGCGTCGCGAGCTATACCCAGTACCGCGAGGAAGTTGATGTTGAGAGCGATTCGGCATCAGTCGGATCCAAGGGAAACAGTGGAGCGCAAAATTGGAGTGCTTCTATACTACCAAACTATGTCAGCACCGCCAAACATCACCTCTGGTTATCGTTGTGGTTTAAAAGTGGAATGCACAGGGGGCAGCCTAGCAGGTTAGAGGGCTCAGAGGGGCGAATCCACCCCCTCCGGACGGCATTCGCGCATTTGCGGTCATTGGTATCGCCTCTTTGACGCACGGCTGAATTGCAGAGCCCAGGAAGTCTGCGGTCCGATTCCTATTGCTCCAAAACTTCAATCGTTCCATACTGCTCGCACTCGACGGAACGGTAGTTTAAAAGGAGTTTATTATGTCCGTAGCCGATGTTCCTTCCACAACTTTCAACCCCAAGGTACGCTGGTGGACGGACAGTGAATGGTTGGGTACTTACGATCGTTTCTTGACACCCGATAAAAGGCCCACTGCGGATCGACATCGGATCCTGGATCGCCGATTCACATTGCAAGCGTTTGCGGCGTCGGTTCGTCATTTGCGTGGCGCGACTGCGGAGTGCGGAGTGTATCGAGGCACAGGCTCGGCTTTGATCTGTGCGACGCTCCAAAACACCTATGACGGTGAGAAACACTTTGGTTTTGATTCCTTCGAGGGATTGCCTGAAGTAGGTCCAAACGATGCGGACTGGAAGAAAGGGCAACTGGCGTCAGCATACGAAATTGCAGCCCAGCATTTATCCGAATTCAGTGACTACTGCGAGTTAGTCAAAGGCTGGATTCCCGATTGTTTTGCGCCGGTGAAAGACAGGCGATTTCGATTGGTTCACATCGACGTGGATCTCGAGTCCGCCACGCGTGCTTCTCTTGAATTCTTTTATCCGAGAGCGGTTCCTGGTGCACTGTTTCTATTTGATGACCATGGATTTCACACGTGCCCAGGCGCGCGCAAGGCGACCAATGAATTCTTGAAGGATCGACCAGAGGTGTTGGTAGAGTTAACGACGGGGCAGGCGATCTTCTACAAATCCGGCCCCTGCTAGCTGCTAAAAACCGAGGGTTTCACAAAAGTCCATATTGTCCAGTGCGATCCTTTCCTGCTAAGTTCCAATCCGACCACGATGAAAACTGACTCAATTTACTGCTATGGATTTGTGTAAGAGGTTCATAATGTCAACTCTTTCAAAGCTAATCCGAACTTATTGGAAACCTCGACCAACTCGTGCGGTTCATTTACTCTCCACGCGGTTGGCTGCTCATTCAGATTGGCCTGTAAAAGCCTCTACCGAAGCGCAGGCGGGTTACTTCCGGATACTGGCAAGCGCTGTTGAAAGCGGAAAACTACGACTTGAGAGCCAAAGCTGTCCGTGTGGGAAAACATCGCATGACACTGTAATTGCAAACAGGGATCGCTACGGTTTGATTTTGGATTCGGTCATTTGTGACGCTTGTGGCACCGTGCGGCTAGACCCGTACTTTGAAGAAAAGAGTCTGGCAAAGTTTTACTCTGAAATCTATCAAGGGCTATACGGTCGAGCCACTGAGCCATCCGAATACTTCGATCGTCAAGTGCCCTATGGTACTAAGATCAAAGAGACACTCTTTGGTAACGAAGCTGGAAATGGGCGCAAAGTCCTCGAGGTTGGTTGCGGAGCAGGGGGTGCATTGTCAGCATTTGAGACAGCCGGCTTTGAAATCCACGGTTGCGATTACAGCGCGGAGCTCATCAAATATGGAAAACATCGAGGAGTTAGGGGATTGGTAGTCGGACCCGTGGGTTCGATTGCCGCAAAACGTCAGAAATTTGACTTGGTTTACCTGCATCATGTTTTTGAACACGTTGGGAAGCCGCTCCCCACTCTACGTTCGATACAGCGATTGCTTAAGCCTGACGGAATGCTGCTGATTATTGTTCCCGACATTAGCTTGGTGCAACAATATCACAGGGGCAAGGGCGATCCACTCAAGTTCATTCATGTCGCCCATAAATACAATTACACCTTGAATTGCTTCGAGCAGATGGCAAGGAAAACTCGATTCGAAGCGATGCAATTTAAGCCGTCGGACGCTCCTACGGCCTGGAACGACGCACCCGAACTTTGGATAGAGATGCGTAAAGTAAAGGGCTTTGGCCAACAGCCTGTGCCTCATTATCAACGTCGCGGTCAAGACATGCTCACTGCTCTGATAAAAGCGGAGCGAGCTTACTTGGCGCAGCTTCGGGATAAAACATACGTTGCTGCCTAACCTTCGATAGGATCAACCTATAGTTGATGTACACATTGTTGTCTGGAACCGACCCCTCAAAATCTTAACTGCTGCATGGCTCATGCATAACTTAAATTAATCACTTTCGTCAGGAGGACGAGCTATGGCAAATCTACTGTCAACCAAGGCATGGAAGCGGCGAATCGCAAGATGGAGTGGGGCCGACACTGCCAAGCATTCTCCTGTGGTGATTGCAGCTCCAACCGAAAATCAACCGGTTCGCGTTGAAACCAAGAGCACGGCAAAAGCTCCAAATCCGAAATTATTGGCAGCTCGAGCCGCCGCAGATGGCATCCAATTTCTGGTTCCGGAAAAGTCCCTGGATGGTGTCTTAGCGGGCGCTGAGTTCGCTGAAGTTGTCATGCTGCCGAGACTTATTCGCAGTCATAAATGGGCGATGCCAGAACACGAATTGTTGGTGCTGGGCGCCATTGCCAAGCAAGTGAAGCCGAAAATGGTTGTCGAGTTTGGCACGTTTCGCGGCGGGTCAACTTTGGTGATGGCCGCGAATTCCCCCAATGATGCTCGCGTTATTACCATTGATCTTGACCCCACTCTTCGCAAGACGCATGAACACGGCACCGGTGTGGGGCTATCTGATTTCGATGTCGGTTGCTTATTCCGTGGCACACGTTACGAGCGTCAGATTGAGCAACGCTTTGCGAATTCGGTTGAATTCGTGGACAACGACTTGGTCGGCAAAGCGGATCTAATCTTGGTCGACGCTGATCATACCTATGAGTTCGCGCGACGCGATACCGAGAAAGCCATGCAGTTTCTAAAACCTGGCGGAACGATCGTGTGGCACGACTACACCTGGGAACCACAGAACTCTGAATGCGCCGGGGTAACGCGAACAGTCAACGAGTTCTGGCAGGCCAACGGTCGCTGCGCTCGGATCGCTGGAACTCGCTTCGCCATTTACCAGTGCAACAAACAAGCCGCTACGCGCGCCGCTTAATTCAACTCGTTACTCAAGTGGAAGGTATTGAAAACGTGGTTAAGCGAGCAATTGTTACTGTTGTAACACGTAATTACGCGCACTTTGCCCAGGTACTCATGCAGTCCTGCAGTCGATTTCACCCTGAAGCCGATTTGTTTGTGTGCTACGCGGATCGACCTCCACAATCTTGGAAGGAATCGATCAACCGAACGCAGGCGATTTACGGCGATGAGTTGGGGATCGATAACTGGAAGCGATTTTCTTTCCAGTACACCCCCTTCGAGCTGTCTTGCGCATTGAAACCGTTTGTTATTAGCGACATGCTCGCGCGCGGATACGACGAAATTGCCTACCTCGATGGTGACATGGCAATTTATGGACCGCTTAGCGAAGTTTTCAATGCACTCGAACGCGATTCCATTGTGCTGACTCCTCACTTGCTCAAGCCGCTACCGGCGGATGGCAAGCGTCCCGACGAGACCGCGTTTTTAATTTCAGGCACATACAATGCAGGCTTCTTTGCAGTCCGCAACGATGAGAACACCAGAAGTTTTGTCAGTTGGTGGAAGCAGATGTGCTCGCGTAATAGCTACGTTGATCTAGCCTCGTCGATCTTCGTGGATCAAAAGTGGTTGAGTCTAGTACCCGGTATGTTCGGCGGTGTTCACATACTAAGGCACCCGGGCTACAACGCAGGGCACTGGACCTTATCACAGTGCAGCTTCACCAGTTGTGAAAAAAACGGACTATCTCAGAGTGGTGTTGCAGTCGATGGAAAACCGCTGGTCTTGTTTCACTTTAGTGGCATGACACCCGGCAATGCCAATGACTACTTGGTTAGCCAGACGCGCACTTCTCTCGACGTACTCCCTGCCCTAAACAGGATCGTCGCCCAGTACCATCGCGATCTGGCAGATGCGGGCATGTCAACCTGTAGCGCGTGGGGATGTGAATATGACGCACTTGCAGATGGATCAAAAATTCATCTTGCATGGCGCGAAGCGATTCGCCAACAGCATAAATCGTTCGCTCAAATCTCAGATCCGTTTGATACACACAAGTATCCGCACTTGCCCGCTTCATTTGCTGAAATCCAACCCGGCGCTTATAAGTGGCGCCGTGATTGGCGACTTAAGTGGCCCAAGGAGCAGGGAGCTGCTGGTCAGGTCCGTAAAGCTAACAAGCACCTGAAGAGTTTTTTCAAGGGGCTACGTCTATTACGTCGTAGCGCATGAAGAAGAAAAACAGTTCTCCTTACACCAAAACAACTTAGAGTAAATCGTCTCCGTCCCAATCCAGTGCTTACAAGGAAGTAAAGCTATGAAATCCCATTCCCCTGTCCGCGTCTTCATCGGCTCCGGCGAAGCCAGTGTGCTCGAGCGCAAAACACTCATTCATTCGCTTCGCAAGCACACTCAACGCGAGCTGGATATTTACGTTTTTAATGGAACCCATAATTCCATCGAACGCAATGAC
>JANPLP010000894.1:0-8948 GCA_031426595.1 Planctomycetia bacterium
GGCGTGGCTATTGTCGCTCAGATCACGCCCTTCGCAGAGCCTCAGGGCGTGCCACCCAATTACGTTCGCAATTCCATCTTATCAGCTAATCTTCATCAGCCTATTTTATGCCAATTCAAGTTACTTGTCCCGGATGCCTGAAACGTTTCACAGTCAACGACAAGTTCGCGGGCAAGAGCGGTCCGTGCCCAAGTTGTCGGAAGGTGATCAAGATCCCCGACAAGGCCGAAGAGGTGGTGATCCACGCTCCGGAACAATCGGGGCCCAAGGACTCGAAAGGCAAGAGTGTTCTCAAGCCACTGCGGCGCAGCGAAGTCAAAGTCAGCATGCCGGTGATGCTGGCCGCTGGATTGACAACGTTCATCGTCTTCGGTCTTGCACTTGGAATTCGATTAACGGGCGAGGCGCCACCAACGGCACTGCTGGCGATCGGTTCGCTGCTGCTCGCACCGCCCCTCGTTTTCTTGGGCTACTGGTTCTTGCGCGATGACGAGTTGGAGGGCTATCGCGGTCGCGAATTGCTGGTCCGCTGCGGCATTTGCGCTGCCATCTTTGCAGGAAGTTGGTTACTCTTTGCGTTTGTCCCCATCTACCTGTCAGGCGAGAAGACTCTGTCCGAAGTACCCGGCAGCTACATGCTGTTTACCATTCCAATCATGATCGCTATCGGTAGTTTCACTGCGGTCCTGGCACTCGAGTTGGAGGTCATCCAAGGGGTACTCGAGTATCTCCTTTACTTTGCGATCACACTCATTCTCGCCATGATTATGGGAACGAATCTGAGCAGTTCGTTTAGCGGGACAAGTCCAAGCAAATCGCCCGCAGTCGCTCCCTCGTCACCCAGCACTCCAAAATCTCCCGACATACCGTCAACACCGGCGGATACTCCTGAGGAAGAAAAGCCGAAAATCAACATCTTGCAGTGAGATCTGGCGGTGAGCTCGGAGTCTGCGGCAGATTCGACATGGATTCTGTCGCCAAGCGAGCCATCGTTAGGTCAGCAAAAGCACTTGCGATCAGCAAACTCAATGCGCTGCAGTCGGTGCAACGCATTGGTTTTTGTATCGGCCAGTGAACGACTACGAACGACTACGAACGACTAAGAGCGCCGACGAGCGACTAACTGCGCAGCAACTTAAAATGCTTGCTCTGCGAGAAGAACTCGATTGGGTTATCGTGGACAACCCGGCGAATCGCGGACTCGGTGTGGCCGCGTCGGCGAAGTTCCATGATTAGATCGGGAACTGCCGTCGGCTTGCTCGGGCCCCAGTCCCCCGCAGAATTAGCCATTAAGCGCTCGGAGCCAAATTTTTCAATCATGTCTGCGGCCCGCTGAGGCGTGCATTTGGTTACGGGATACAAAGTCATGCCCGCCCAAAAGCCCGCTTCAAGGACTGGACCAATGGTGTGCTCTTCAACATGATCAACCAGCACGCGATGACGTTCGATCCGTGAATCTCCTTTCAGCATGTCGAGGATCATACGCGTCCCCTGATACTTATCTTCCAAGTGAGGTGTGTGGATAAGTATCTGCTGCTGATGCTTGATTGCCAGCTCCATGTGCTCGAGGAAAATCGTGGCTTCATTCTTGGTGTTCTTATTCAGCCCGATCTCGCCGATACCGAGCACGTTGGGCTTGTCTAAGAACTCGGGGATCATCGCAATCACTTCTCGCGACAGTGAAACGTTCTCAGCCTCCTTTGCGTTGATGCACAGCCAAGTGAAATGCTGAATGCCATACTGAGCCGCCCGCTTTGGCTCGAACTCAGTCAATTGCCGGAAGTAATCGCGAAAGCTCTCAACACTTCCGCGGTCGAAGCCAGCCCAGAATGCCGGTTCGCTTAACGCGACGCAGCCCATTTTGGCTAACGTCTCGTAATCGTCCGTCGTTCGCGAAACCATGTGAATGTGAGGGTCGACAAAATACAAAATAGAAACTCCGAAGCAGCTCAACGATTTCCTGAAATGCACCCACGCCTGAACTAAACATCCATCGCTTGACGCCATTGCTCGTCATACTTGCGACTAAAGAGCAACTGGACTCGAGCCGCTTTGTCGCCGTCAGCGTCCAGCAACAACTCGCAGCCCGCACGGAGCAGTTTCAAGCGTTCTTCGCTGAGTCCAGAAACGGCGCTAGCCTGTGTTGCTTCCCCGATGGTGTCTGCGGCAAGCCGGTCGAAGAAAGCAGCAATCTCTAAAATCTTCGCGCGAATCTGCAGAAACTCTTGCTCGACTACCTGCTCTGCATTTCTCATTTCGCCGCCTCTTGAGTCCACTGATGCTGGTCCAGAACATTACGCATGTGCCATTGTCGTTGTTGCCCGGCGCACTGGCAACTTCACGAGTAAATCCAAGGGTGAATTCACTTGAAAATTGCCTGGCTCGGCAATTCCCTGATTGTCGCCCGTCGAGCGGATTCAGCAACTGCCAATTGTCCGGTTTGCTAGGTTTATCCTCTGCAAGGCAAGCTTCGGCAGCGGTCTGTTCCAGTAGGTGGCTCGAATTCCTCTCGAATCGGACCAATCGATAGGCGTGCGAACGACCGCAGAATGATCACGCCTCCTAAAAGTAACAGCTTTAACAGGTTACGAACCGCTTAGTTTATTCGGCTGCCATAACTGCGGCTGCAAGTCAGCACTGCTCTTCAACTGCTCTTCAACTGCTCTCCAACTGCTCTCCAACTGCAATTTCGCCCTTCGAAACCGCCTAATCGTCACATCCTGTACCTCCGCTGTGGATACGGATCGCACATTCTCCAAAGATTCTCCAATTACCCTTGCTCTAGGCTATCTTCTAGCGGGAGCAAATGTATGTCCGCGCACGTTCCGCGTCAAACCACTTGGGATACACTCAAAAACTCACGCAATCCAGCGGCGCTAAAGTTGCTCGCGACGGGTCTCGCATCGCCATTTTCTGACGTTCGTTTGCAATGCCTGAATATGCTTTTGGCTCGCGACGAAGTGGAGGCCCGCCAACAAATTATTGTTAGCTGGGATCTGCTGACCGAATCGGATGTCGAGTACCTTCGCGGTCGAACGACCCATTTTCAAGCTGCCGCGATCGAATTGCTCACCAGCGGCAAGCTTGCCGAACAGCGATCCGCCTTGACCGTCATTTCCCAGTTGATGCTAACTGGCTGCATTCCCACGGTGCTCAAGATCGTACTCGATACCCTCCATGCATTGCAGCCGCAAGCAAACGGATGTTTGCAATCCGTGTGCGCACACTGGGGCACACAAGCTCGGGCATCCAAGGACACGCCGAGCGTTCGGGTCCCGCTGCTGGATACTCTTTACGCTTATGTACTCGACTACCCAAAACACAAGTCGGTTCAAATCATAGACGCGTGGCTGTCACTCGTTCATTGGGACGATTCCTTGCAACGTGGGCTGCTAGCAGACCCAGGTCACAGCGCGTTTCGAACGGTTGTCGCACGACTACGTACCACTACCGATGATCAACAACTAAATTTGCTCGCAGGTTATTTACTCAGATCCACAACGCCGAAATCCATTCAGAATTTGGTGTGCGAAAAGACCGACCGACGCTTGGCGTTCGCGCTAGCGCAGATAGTTGATACACCGAACTGGAGCGGCTTGAAGCGGCGTCTCCAAGAACTCCCTATGCTTAGTTGCTTGCAGACGCTCGAAACCGAATTCGCCGACGCCAACCCGCAAGATCAGCGACGACTGTGGCTGCTGATGTCAGCGTCTAGTAAAGACTATGGTCAAGTCCTGCGCGGGGCAGTTCGCATTGCAAAGTCAGGCACGGCGGAAAATCGCAAAGTTGCCGCCGAAATGGTCCACAACCTGCGCAAGCCCGATCTTGACGCCATGGTTGGCGATATCCAAGCTGCCTTGGCGGGTATTGCCCGGCCAGGCTCAGCAGGTCCCGCCCTGCTGGAAACCGTCTTGTGGGCGCACAGCGCATCGACTCCTCTTCGGCAGGCTGCTGAGGGGTTATTCGCGGACTTCACCGTCGCTCGTTTGATTGAACAAGTTACGCATTGGCCAACTTCGATGTGCAAAGCCATGGCTCACGTGGTTAGCATCACCAACTTTGACATTACCAACTATCTCGTGCGGGAGCTTGAGAGCCCTTCACCGAAACGTCGACTGGCGGCGCTCCGGGCAACACAAATGCTCAGTCACTCCGAATCCGTTTCTCAAATTCTCTTGCCGATGCTCCAAGATCCAAGAATCGAAGTGCGAGTGCGCGTTATCGACTTGCTCAGCGAGCTTGATGGCGATTTGCTGGATCGCTTTATCCCAGTTTGGCTAGCTGACGTGAGTACGGATATTCAGGAAGCCGCCCAGCGTGTCATTCGCCGACGCGGACGTGTGAACAAAACAACTCCACGCACCGAAGTCCAGAAAACCAGTCTTGCAAATTCAGGCGTCAACTCACTTTCCACTCAGACGGAGGTAATTCCCTGATGGAGTCGCTATCGAGTTTGCCGATCGGTCAAAGTGGCCTTGGCCCACTACTGAAGTACTTGAGCTCGCCGCAGAATACTGGGATCTACAACAGCGCGATTATCTTGCTGCTAATCTTCGTTGGCATCTCGCTTTCATGCATCTGCGTGCAGTTAACAAAGGCCTTTTCTGCAAGAAACACCGAGAATCATCGGAAGTTGTTCCTGCAACTTTGCCGTGCGCATCAATTGTCAGGCAGCGAACGCCGGCTACTTGAACATCTGGCCGCACTCGTCGGACTCGACACCCCCGCCGTACTCATGATCGACGCTTCCCGCTGGCACCTCGAACGGCTCACTCGCGAAAAAAAAATCGACACTCAGCACCAAGAGCGTTTGCTAACGCTCAAAAAGATGCTCTACGATCAACCACGCCTCCAAATCACTCGCTAGCCGCCAGCTGGCCGACTTCTTGCAGGTCCCTACCCGGAACTTACTCCCCCTCCCCGCGTAGCAGGGTTCCCTTGGTACCAGGATTCTCCTCGCACCAGGGTTCTGGCATGTCGAATAGCATAAAGGACCGTTAACATCGTGCCCTCCCCCTTTGCTTCATCCCGCCAACATATCGACCGCGATGCACCAGCTTGTAAGTCGCATTTACAGTAAACTAGTGCTTCGCGTCTGACAAAGAATCGCGCCCGATCCTCTCGCTAACCGCTCGCGGAGTTGAATAAATGCTGCCGTCCAAAACAACCCAATTCAGCTTAGCTCCCATTATCCTGCTTGCTTCAATCCTCGCGCAGCACTCCCGCGGCGATTCAAAATCGGAAGCCACAGCGATCCTCAAGCAAGCAGGCTTTCAAGGTGGCTTCGTGGTGCACCTCGGTGCGGGCGACGGGCAACTCACCGCAGCTTTGAAACAGACAGAAAACACTCAGGTGCAAGGACTTGTTAATTCCGCTGAGGAAATGCAAGCAGCCAGAAAAAACGTGGCTGCAGCGACTCAGTATGGCGACGTGGCAGTGGAGCAATTCAATGGCGCTGAACTCCCTTATGTAGACAACTTGGTCAACCTACTCGTCGCTGAGCAACTGGGAACGGTACCGCAGTCTGAAGTGCTTCGAGTTTTAGTGCCCAATGGTGTTGCGATGATCAAGGATGCGACCGGCAACTGGACAAAGACAATTAAACCGCGGCCTTCCAATATTGATGATTGGTCGCATTACTTGCATGACGCTTCGGGTAACGCAGTGGCTCACGACGATGTCGTCGCCCCCCCGAAACACTTGCAATGGGTTGGAAGTCCGCGTTGGTCGCGCCACCACGATCGAATGGCAAGCATGAGTGCCTGCGTCTCGTCGGGAGGGCGGATGTTTTACATTATGGACGAAGGTAGTCGAATCTCGATTCAGTTGCCGCCCAAGTGGACATTGATTGCCCGCGATGCTTTCAACGGTACCGTACTGTGGAAGCGCGACCTTGCTAAATGGCAGAACCACTTGTGGCCACTGAAAAGCGGCCCGACTCAACTATCGCGTCGCGTTGTCTCCACTGCAGATGTAGTCTTTGCAACGCTTGACATCGACGCACCGCTCACCGCTCTTGACGCGGCCACAGGCGAAACGCTGATCACTTACGAAGGTTCCGATGCCACCGAGGAGATCATTCACACTGACGATGGAATCTTGTTCCTGGTCGTGCGCAAAGGTGCCGCCGAGTTAGCCGATTACTCGCCGCTGAACGGACGCGTGGGTGACCAAGCAGCAGTGAAAGATATGTTTTGGAATGAAGAGCCCCGTGTGCTGATGGCTTTCGAAGCGAAAACGGGCAAGCAGTTGTGGGCCAAGCAAACGAAGGTCGCGCCGTTGACACTGTCCGCTGGTGGGACGAATGTTGTCTTCCATGACGGTGAGAAAATTATCTCAATCAATCAACGCACGGGCGACTTGGTCTGGGAATCGGAACCGGTAACGCGGCGCCAAGCCTTCACGTTCAACTTCGGGCCGCGTTTGGTAACTCGAGACGACGTCGTACTGTACGCCGGTGGCGATGGAAAAATGTATGGGCTCGATCCCAAAACGGGCAAGCAGTTATGGAGCGCTGAACACCCAAACTCGGGCTACCAATCACCGCAAGATTTGATGGTGATGAGCGGTCTAGTGTGGTGTGCGCCGCTGACCGCGGGTAAAGACTCAGGGCAATTTACCGGCCGCGATCCTGTAACTGGCGAAGTCAAAAAGCGATTTTCACCAGACGTCGATACCTACTGGTTTCATCATCGATGTTACATTGCGAAAGCCACCGATAATTTCATCATGCCCTCGCGCACTGGAGTCGAATTTGTTGACCCATCGAAAGAGCATTGGGACATCCATCACTGGGTCCGCGGGGGTTGCCTTTACGGGATCATGCCTTGCAACGGGCTGACTTACACTCCACCCCACGACTGTGCGTGTTATCCGGAAGCAAAACTGTTCGGCTTTAATGCGCTCGCAGCACCTTCGGCAACTCGACCTATCCCCGCTGAAGTGCCTGAAGCGGGTCGGCTGGAAAAAGGCCCCGCCTTTGATGATCCGCAAACCACCTTGGCAGCAGCAGGTGAAGACGATTGGCCCACCTTCCGCCATGACCCAGGTCGCAGCGGCGTAACGGCGAAGGAGATCGGTGCGGATCTTCAACGTCGCTGGTCCGTGAAACTTGGTGGACAACTTACACCGCCAGTGATCGCTGCCGGCACCGTGTATGTCGCTCGCATCGACGCACACACGCTTTACGCTTTCGATGAAAAGTCAGGCAAGCAAAACTGGTCTTATGCTGCCGGAGCTCGCATCGATTCACCCCCGACGGTCGAAGCGGGGCGAGTGTTCTTTGGTTCCACCGATGGTTGGGTCTACTGCGTCCGAGCCACCGATGGCGCGCTGATCTGGCGGTATCGAGTCGCGCCGCTCGAACGACGCATGATGGCTTATGAACAACTCGAATCTCTTTGGCCAGTTCATGGCAGCGTGTTGGTGCGCGACAACCAAGTCTACGCGGTCGCTGGTCGTTCGATCTTCTTAGACGGCGGATTGCGACTGGTCCGCTTAAACATGAAAACCGGTGCAAAGCTTTCCGAAACCATCATGGACGAAACCAATCCCGAAACCGGCAACAACATGCAAGAAAAACTGCAAACGTTGCAAATGCCGGTTGGCTTACCGGACATCTTGAGCTGTGATGGCAAGCATATTTTTATGAAGTCACAGAAATTCGACCTCGAAGGCAAGCGACTAGAAATCGGTCCGAACTCAGGTGAGTTTGTCAAACAAGCGTCGAAGCAGCGCGGTGACGACGCACACATCTTTGCCCCAATGGGCTTCTTGGATGACAGTTGGTTTCATCGCTCGTACTGGGTGCTCGGTCAGAGCTTCGCAGGCGGGCATGGCGGCTACTATCAAGCTGGGCGGTTCGCTCCTTCAGGGCGCATTCTTGTGAACGGCAACGGATACGTTTTTGGTTATGGCCGAAAACCCGAATACCTACGCTGGACCACCACACTCGAACATCAACTGTTTGCTGCGGAACCCAATCCGCCCGAGATTCCGGCCGATTTTGGTAAAGCTAATCAGCCCGGCGCTGGTGCGACCCCCAGCGGTTCCTTTGTGCAGTTCCCAAAATCCTCCAGCCTTGATCCAACGGGAAAACCGATCACTGTCGAAGCCTGGGTTAGCCCGATTCGACCAAACGGTGTCATCGTAGCTCGAGGTGGTCCCGCCGAAGGCTTTGCTTTGACCATCCAAGAAGGCAAACCGGTCTTTTCAGTACGCGCCAAGACTGAACTTGCATCCGTGACCGGAGACCAACGCATCATCGGCGGTTGGCATCATGTGGCAGGTGTTCTTACGGCTGAAAAAGAACTACGATTGTTTGTCGATGGACGTCGAGTCGCTGAGAGCAAAATCGAAAGCCTCCTGACCAAAGATCCTGCGCAAGGTCTTGAAATCGGAGTCGATGTTGGCAGCCCAGTTGGCAACTATGAAGTTCCCAATGGATTCAGCGGCATCATCGACGAAGTCAGGCTGCACTTTCAAACGTTTACCGACGAACAGTTGGCCAACCGGTTCAAAGACAACAGCGAACTCGCTGACGACGCCGCGCTCGCCATCACCTTCGATGACGGTTCGGCCCGCGATCTTTCCACCAATCGCAACAACGGCACACTTGAAGGCGGCAAGCTAGTCGAAGGAAAGGCCGGGCAGGCGGTGTTGTTCACATCAGCCACAGGCGCAGGCGGCGGGAAGCGTCAAGCGAATAAACAAAACGCTGCAACTCAAAATAAGGCCACCAAACCAGCTGAAAACTCTGCAGCCAACGTGAAGGCTGATGCGTCCGGTGCCCAGGGCAACTCGCTCGTCAAACCTAAGTGGACCAATGATGTGCCAATCTATGTGCGCGGCATGGTTCTAGCCGGTTTTCGATTGTTCATCGTCGGCCCCCCTGATACCATCGATGAAGAAGCCACCTTTCAGCAACTGACCGAAAAAGATCCACAAGT
>JANPLP010000895.1:0-2976 GCA_031426595.1 Planctomycetia bacterium
TACTCAATGAAACGAGCCACTGTGATCACACAGTGGCTCGTTGAATTTAGACTTTTCGAAGGTCAGACTACTTTTCGAAGGTCAGACTAAGGAACGATGATGGAAGCTGGAACTGCATCAAAATCATCATCATCGCCGGCAAGAGCTGCGACACCAACGGCCAAGCCCGCGATTCCGAGGAGACCGCCAAGTCCACCTCCACCGATGCCGCCACCACCACCGCCGCCGAAACCACCTCCACCGCCACCGAAACCACCGCCGCCCATCATTGGAGCACCCATATCCATAGGAGGACCAACAATTTCGCCAAGCACGGGCTGTGGAGGAACCTCTTCAAGATTTGGCAAATCGCTTGTGCTCGCTAACTCGATATTTAGCGAATCGACACTACCCTGCAATGCAACAAAACGGCTGGACGCAACCGACTGAGTGTTGGAAACTTTTTCTGAAGCGACTGCTTCAAACCCAACTGCCGCGGTACCATTCTTGCCAACGATAATCAAATCGTAGACGCCTGCAGGCAAACTCTTAATTCGGAACGATCCATTACGCGCAACGGGTGCAGCGGCGACATTTCGGCCACCCTGGAAGACATGTGCTACGTTGCCGGAAAGATCTTGTTCGTTCAGGGGAAGGCCAGCGCGAGATACGTTACCGACTAAATCACCGTTCTGAAGATTGACCTTAGTGGTCGTTACCACTTCACGGTTTGCTCCAAGGGGATCAGTCTCAAATCTCGACCCGACGACTACATTGTTCGACGGAACCCAGCTCTCGCTGATAATTTGGAACGCTTGACCGTAAGGGATGGTCGAAGCGCAAACGTTCAGCGAGCTCGGTGAACCACTCGAAGCTGGCAATACATTTAAACCAAAAGTTGCAAACGTGAATTCGCTTTTTGCCACAAAGGTGAAAGTACCAGGAACCAAGCCTTGCAGAGCAAAAGCTCCGTCAGCATCGGTCAGGGTACTGGATACAGCTTTGCCGTTTTGGACAACAGCGACTTCAACCGCCGGACGTGGTGCGGGGTTGCCGTTGGAATCTAGCCCAACAAGCTTGCCGGAGATGCCGCTATTCGCGTTCAGGGCGATCCACTGATTGACATACAGCGAATCTATGAAGGCAGCAGCCGGGGCCGGCGCCAACACATTCTTAGTTAAATCTCCAATCAACTCTTGCGCCGATGCGTGCGGTACTGAACCGCAAAGCCCGAGAAGAAGAAGTGCAAATCGTGTTCGAATCATCTGAAGCCTCGTCATGGAAGAGCTATTACAGCTTGAAAGTCAAAATGGGAGGTTTGTCCTACAACCACGAAGTATATTTGGGTCGGTTTCATGAGTCAACCTTGCGGACTAGTCATTTTCTTTTGATTTTGCAAGTAATTTCGATGCCCCCCTCTTGCGGACATATTGCTTTCGCGCTAGAGCAAGGGTTAGGCTTCCGCCAGGCTTACACAGCCACGAGCTGCAACGACCACATGGTCAATAACTTGAATGCCGATCAACTCGCCGGCCCGCTTAAGACGGTCCGTAACTAGTCGATCCTCCACGCTAGGGGTTGGATCTCCGGACGGGTGGTTATGGACCAAGAGGATGGACGACGCGGCATCGCGGATCGCCACTCGAAAAACTTCGCGAGGATGAACGAGACTAGCATCGAGCGTCCCAACGGTTATCTGGTGTTTAGCGATCGGCTGCAGTTTTGTGTCGAGCGTTACGATATGAAATTCTTCCTGGCAACCATCATCGACTAAGCGAGAAAAGTGACGGGAGCAGTATTCGACCGCAGCATGTGTACTGTTTATCTTTTCTGTTCGAACGTTATGCCGCTGCAGCGACTCCGCCACCCTTCGCCCAAGTTCGATCCCTGCCATGATCTGGCAGAACGCCACCTCAGAAACGGCGGAGCTCACCTTCTTCAACTCGACGGGGGATAAAGTACGCAGCAGGTCGAGCCGCTCACTGAATCGATTGGCAACTCGCTGACCGGCTTGAACGGCCGATTCTCCTTTTCTTCCCGAGCGAATCAAAACTGCGAGCAATTCGCTCGTTCGGAGATTCTCAGCTCCCAGACCTAACAATCTTTCCCGCGGCCGATCCTCCATTGGGCTTTGCGTGACTTGATCTCCGCCGATCTGTCGCGCGATCCACTCTTCGTCTTCGAACGACGCTTTCATCGAAGTCCATGTGTACGAATCGGCTTTCAATCCAGCGCGAGCCTGGAGCAAACCTTCGCGCAGTAGCTGTTTGAGTAAGCGAGTGATAAAGGCCGATTTCGCCTCGATGCACTGAGCTTGTACCTGCCGCGCAGTAAATTCTTCCAAGGCTCCTATCGCTCGCAGGACTTCCACATACCTCTCTCGTCGCTCGCTCACAGCAGTTGGACGAACCATCGAACGCTCCCAATCGCAAAGTTCCAACAGGTTATTACTACTACAGAAACCAGCGCACCTCATTTGGGCTGGATTTTAACCAAGCCGACTGACGATTGAAAGCAAGTAAAAGCAAAAAGCCCTCAGGTATTCTGAGGGCTCTTTTTCTTAGAAGGGTTTGTCCTGTCGTCGGTTCAACCGGCAAGCAGTGCGTTCAGCAAGCACGCTAATTTGCTCGCCAGTACGAAAACCTTAATCAGGCAGGTAGGGCCCGATGCTTTCGAAGTAGTCATCCACCGCACTGACAAGCGACTTGTGGTCCTCGTCGCTCGAACAGAACAGTTCTTCCACTGCATCGTCGTCTTCTTCAAGTCCCGTCCAGCCCAGTGAGGAGGACTTAGCACTACTGCTGAGCTGACTGCTTAGTTGCATGCCGTCGGCGATTCCACTGAGCGTTTCTGCAAGCGCGGCCTGGACTTCCTGAACCACCTGTGTTCCGACAGTCGAAATCATTTGCTGCGGAGTCACCATCATCGCGTAAGTGGTCGCTGAAAGGTTCGAATCTCCTTCTCCCTCCCCGGCCGCTCCTCGGACTGAATTGAGAT
>JANPLP010000896.1:0-4551 GCA_031426595.1 Planctomycetia bacterium
TCGCCTCTACCGCTCAAGTTGGTTGTCGAGCAGCAGTCCTTCCGGGAAGCACCAACGCTAGCGTGAATGCCGCAGTAATCAAATCGCTTACCACGATGCAAATTAAAGGACCCAATCCCACAGTTATTAAGGTGAATGGTAACAATATAGATTTGAGCGAGGCTATGCAAGGCGATGAGATCAGCGTCACGGTAAGTGTGCCATATAACAATACTTCTTGGTTGCCATTGAGTATTTGCAATTTCTTTGGCAATGCGACGTCGTCTTCCACCCAAGTAATGCGCCGTGAGTGATCAGAACAAGAGGGCTTTATAAATGAGAATTACACATCGCAATCGCGTACGTCGTCACGGGTCAATTCTCGTGCTTGGCTGCATTATGCTTGTTGTTGCATTCATATTGGTCGCGTTTGTACTCAATCTCGGCCATATCTTGCTAGTTAAAGAGGAATTGCAGAAAGCTGCGGATTCCGCGGCACTAGCCGGAGCGTCTCAAATTCTCGTCGCCCAACCTACGAGCAGCTCGCTCGTTAATTCGCGCGCCTGTTCCGACATTGACCTTGCGATTTCGGAGGCAAAAAAATTCTGCCTCAAAAATAGTGCTCGCGTTGCTAATCTTCAATTGCTTGACAGCGATATTGTAGTTGGCTTTTCAAATAACCCTGCCAACCCTGAATCCCAACTGACACCTTGGTCATCCGGCCAGCCTTACCCCAACGTAGTCAGAGTAATCGTGCGTCGCGATAATACCGCCAACACCCCACTTCCGCTCATCCTTTCCAGCTTCCTTGGCATGTCGACCTGGAACGGGCAGGCAACCGCCACAGCTTGCGCTTCTCGCCGTTTCAATGTGACTGGCTTCAACAGTTCCACAGTCAATGCTCCGCTTCTTCCGGTGACAATCAGTGCCACGGATTGGAACAATTTCATCAACACTGGAAAGTCACCAGATAACAAAGTCCACGATGACTTTTCAGCAGAGAACCCATTATCCTCGCAAACTGCAGCGCCAGATAATGTCAGTTCGGAAAGCGACGACATTCCCGAATTTGAAGTTAAAGGCCCAGACTGGATTTGTATTGGCCCCGATTCCAGCGACACCAACACGCTCCGTAACTGGATCGAGAACGGCGCGAGCAGTGCCGATTTAGCATCGTTTGGGCCGCAGGGTATGCAGTTAGCAACAAGTTCTCCCGGGATACCAGGTTCGAAGAGCACCCTTACCAGCAATCTTCAGGCAGTGATCGGCCAATCCCGAGTAATCCCCATTCATACTTCCAGCGACGGAAAGAACTATCAACTTGCCGGGTTTGCCGGTGTGGTCATTGTGGATGCATCCGGGACTGGCTCAAAACTTAAAATACGCTTTCAGCCCGCCACCATCCGCACTCCCACAGCCACCATCAGCGGCGAGTCGTGGAGCGGTACCAATTCGTTCATCTCCACGAAATCGCCATTGGCGCTCGTTCAGTAGCGAGCCGAGAAAAGCAAGAAGAAAAGCAAGGGGCAGGCGATGCAATTCTTTGCCAGCTGGGTACCCATTGCGACCTCCGGAATTTCGGCTTAAGGAACTTTGAATATCAACCGCGCTGGTAAGATTGCGGCAAGTCGGTCCAGCGCGCGGTTTTCTGGTATCGAAATTCAGTAAACCGCAACGCCGAAGCTCGCAAACGCTCACGACTGGTCGAAAGAAAGCGACCAAGGCTGCGGCCCCCGAGAAGCTTTTGAAGTCGCACTTCCCATAAAGCCGCTGAGCTACCACGACGTTCGAAGATGACATCTACCAATGTTGAACGTGCAGACGTCAAATCTGGTTCTTCCTTGTTAAGCCGCAGAGTTTACGAGACCCAGACGGACTCGTCATACCGCATTGCCTGTCCTTGAAATTCCTTTCCTCACTTTCGCGTTGGCTACTACCTTGCTCAACGCTGAAGTATAGAAGGGCGAAGAACTGGCAACGCTCTATGGCCGTCGCTGGAACGTTGAGCTGCACATCCGCAGCGTTGAAAACGCAGATGCAGATGGACCATCCGCGTTGCCATCGTCCGCAGATGGTACGTAAAGAAATCCGCTGCGATATGATCGGCTGCAATTTAGTGCGAGCGGCAGTCTTAGCTACTGCGCTGAGGTTTGCGTTGTGTACTTCGCAGCTCAGCGTTACTGGCGCGATGCAAGCGGTTAAAGAGTTCGCTGCATCGCTCCGATTTGGAACAAGCAAACGTGACGCACAGCGGGACAATCTGCTCAGATCGATTTCTGAACTCGCTACCGGCGATCGTCCTGGTAGACAAGAAGAAAGAAAATTGACACGCAGTTAGAAGACCTACAAGTTTGTGACTTGCCCCCCGATCCGAACCGAAACCGTTACGCCACGGCGGCTTGAGTCTATACCCGTACCATTCGCTCGTGACCCTTTTTTTCATCCCACAACTACTTCCGCTCTGATAATCGCTCTTCCAGCAACCGAATTAGTCTTTGCCCGCGAGCATCTTCGTCGACCGCCACGATGATTCCATCCGGATCGATCAATATGGTTCGAGGAATACTAGATAGCTCAAAGCGCTGAGCCAATTCGGAATCAAAACCGCCTTTAATGAGCACATTTCCCCACTCCGAAATATTCTTATCAACGTACTCCCGATGTTGGTCTGCATCCGAGTCCAATGATATTGCAAGGATTGAGAATCCTCGGTCCTTGAAGCGATTGAATGTCTCTCGAAGCATGGGAAACTCGGCGACACATGGCCCGCACCAAGTGGCCCAAAAGTCAATCAAAGTGAACTTCCCTTTGACCGATTGCGATGACCATTTTCTTCCCGCGATCACTGCGTCAGCAAATTCAAATTCGGGTATTTGTTCACCCGTCCTGATTTTTCGCCAGCTATCGTCGAAATCAAAGGCGTCTTTGTCAATGGCGACATTGAATTCGATCGACTGGAATTGTTGATCGACGTCATACCCAGCCTCCTTCACATTCGTGGAAATTCGAAAAGGGAGCAGCAGTCCATCAACTACTCGGTAATCCAAGTAGCTTGTCACAGCTTGACCATAGTCTGTTTTTTCAATCTTGCTTGACAATAGAATGGACCGAGTGTCAAACAACCATTGGGTGAGGCCGTTGGCTGATTTCAAGACCCACCTTGCTTTCGCATCGCTTGGCCCTGATTCGAACTTCAGATCATTGACCTGCTTGAGCAAGCTGTTAGCTACACTTGTGGCAGGCACATCCGGTGGAGTGTCTGAACTACCAACGGATTTACCCTCTTTTTTCTTATAAATGGTCGTTCGCTCGGCATCGCCAACCGACAGCCGTGTTACTTCGCCATTGATGGAGGTTTCGAGACGCCAACGTCCTTGGGAAAAGTCGACCTCAAGGATTTCTTTGGTCTTACTTGAAGGCTTGCCCCCCAAAGAGATTGTCCTTGTTGAGACACTTCGCCATGTCTTGACCTTCGCCCATTTCGACGTTCCACCCTCTGCGTCGATCGAAGCTGCGACAAGTTCCTGGGCCGATGACGGTTCGCTTGCCCAAACTACAGATTCGCAACCAGCGATTGAGACCCATAACAGAGAGAAACACAAAACTTTTGAAAGGCAAATAAACATTGTATGGCCCGCCATTAAACAGGTATGAGTAGTACCCTGTCATTATAGATTGGAGGGAAGCTGCCAAGACCGTAGGGCTTGGCAGCATTCTGCGCACGCATCTTCCTTCAGTCTCGTCCGGAAACTAAACCAGCACTCCTGCCGTTCTGCGCTTTAGGGGAACGCCTTCAGTCGCGTGTTGCGTCGGCTCATTCACTTCGCTGCCACGACAATGATAAGTCATCGACTGCCGACCATCGCGATGCGCAGCCCGCTTAGCCAGACTAATGCGATTCGAACCATATGTACTTCCATTCGCCATCAGCCGGCCCGGGCGTTGGATTGTGATGCACACCAACACCTTCAACATGCTTGCCGTATCGCTTCGTCGGCGTGTCGTCGCAGGCGAGCGTAACGTGACCACTGGGCCCCGGATCAAACTTGCGAACCACGGCGAGCAGTACCGGCAAAGCCATCTTGCTCGATTGCTTTCCAATAATGATCACGCAGTCGTAGAAGCGATCCCAATCCTCTTGCACACCCGCCGCTGGCACCCGGCGATCGTCCGCTAACATCATGCCTGCCACAATGATCGACAATCGAAACGCTACGCGACTGTCCATCATGCTTGCCATCGATGCCTCTAAGCTTGCTAAGCTCAACAATTGGTGCCATCCATCTACAACAATTGGTGCCATCCATCTACCGTATCCTGCCTGCGGTTCGTTTATTGACAGCTGTCCGCCGCAAGTCGGACCGACGGGATGAAAACGGCGGGACAGACAAGGCTTTTAACGCGAAGTTGATATCGAAATCAGTTGCATCAATGCTTCAATCGATACCGGCTCCGCGAACTTGCGTTTTATTGCGAGCGGAGGTGGCTAATCTGTCGACGGCGACCTAAGAACGAACCGCTTCAGCCTCGTTAACTCGCGCCTGTAAAACACTCGGAGGCTTGGCGTTGGCC
>JANPLP010000897.1:0-4802 GCA_031426595.1 Planctomycetia bacterium
CGCTTCGCTTGGCTGACGCGCAAAGCAAACTTCGTAAGCGAATTTTAATATTTCTCGATCGTCGCTGCTGTATTTCTCTAATCGCTTTGCAAATAGCCAACCAGCATGGAGAACCAAGCGGTGATTCATCAAAAACAAGGCTTGATGAGGGACTGTCGTCACGGGTCGCTTCTCCAACGAGACCGCTGAGTCGACATAGTCGAACGTTGCAAAGAACTCTTCCAACGCGGCTCGGTTGATCGGCAAGTAAATCGTTCGACGCGCGGCATCATGAATAGTCTTGCTCTCTTGAGAGTCTTCGAACTTCGTCCCATATATCGACTGAGCCTGCCCACCGGTCTGAGCGTCTAGCTCATCGGCCACCGTCAGCAACGAATCTCTCAGCGGTTCAACCTCTAAGCGACGACGATTCATGCGCCACAGCAATCGATTATCTGGATCGACAAGTTGACCGTGCTCCTGGCCAAGACTACTTCGACGATAAGTGGAAGACAAAACCAATCGACGGTGCATGGATTTCTGTGACCAGTCGTGCGAAACGAATTCCTGAGCTAAGTAATCGAGCAATTCGGGATGAGTGGGCACATCACCACTCAATCCAAAATTCGACGCAGACCTCACTAAGCCCTCTCCGAAATGGTATTGCCAAATCCGATTGATCATGACCCTTGCCGTCAGAGGATGCCCTGGAGACGTCACCCAGCTCGCAAACTCGAGCCGACCACTTTGATTGTCGGGAAACGTGATGGCGGCAGTAGTCGGCTGCAAAATTTCGGGCACGCGTCTAATGACTGGATCGCCCACCAATTGCAAGTGGTTGCCGCGTACATGAACGGATACTAGTTTCAGCGGCCCTTCGTCAGCCGCCATCGCTTTATCCAACGCCGGCGTCGCTTTCTCGATTGCGGCTTGCGAGTCTCGCAACTTGATCAGTTGATCCTTTTGCGATGACGTGATCGAGCTCTCAAACTTTTCGATCGCTTCGAATGGACCCTTATCAGCAAACAGTTGCCGCGAGATCCTTCGCAACCGTTCATCTTTCAGCTTGCCTTTGTCATCTCGCTCTCCTCGCAAAACTTCAGCAAAGCCGACACGGAAGGCCTCTAATATCGCCGCGCGAATTTGTTCGAGATCGCCAGGAGCCGACAGTTCCTTCACGAGCTTTCGTAGATCCTCACCGATCAGTTCCAACGCGTGAGCGTCTCGCCAAGTTCCGCGTTCGGCATACGCTAGGATCTGCTTCGCTTGTGGCTCCGTTAAGCCAAGCTCAGAAATCTCCGCTGCAGTGGGTTGATATGCAGATGCTCGCCATTTGAGATGCTGCGCTAAAGCCTGGATCTGCTTTTCAAAAGAAGCATTCTGCAACTGCAGCTCATACTGCTTCAGTTCGCTAGTTGCCAGTTCAAGCTGAGTCCCGTGGGCTGCGATCCGTTGGCTCCGTTCGGTGTTCGGCAACTCGCGTTCATTCCACTGTGATACGAAATTCAGATGCTCCATCGACTTGGTGCTGTGAAAGATTCCCGCCAACGCGTAGTAATCCTCTGCTTTGATGGGGTCGAATTTGTGATCATGGCATCGCGCGCAACCTAGCGTCAGTCCAAGAAACACTTTGCCCACGGTATCCATTTGCTCATCCACCAAATCCGCTACCAACTTAGGCTTGTCCTGTTCAGCCAACATTTTTGGCCCGATGACTAACATGCCTGTTGCCGTCAGCAAACGCCGTCGCTCTTCCTCTGAAGTAGACGGGAGCAAGTCGCCGGCCAGTTGCTCCACCACAAAGCGGTCGTAGGGCAGGTCAGCATTGTAAGACTCGACAACATAATCTCGAAATCGCCAAGCGACAGGATACCCATGATTTTCATCCGCGCCATTCGAATCGGCATAGCGAGCGAGATCAAGCCAATGGCGTCCGTATCGTTCACCGTAACGAGGGGAAGCGAGCAAACGATCTACGACCCGTTCGAAAGCATCTGAACCTTCATCTTTGATAAAAGCCTCCAGTTCAGCAGGGGTCGGCGGCAACCCAATGAGATCAAACGTCACGCGGCGCAACCAAACTTCTCGAGACGCCTCTGGGTTCGGCTCAATCTCTGCCTCCTGTAGCTTTGGCAGCACAAAAGCATCCACAGCGCTGCGAGACTGACCTCCTAAAATCTCCGGTGCAACCACCTGTTCCATCGGCTTGAAGGACCAATGCTCCCGAGCTCGACTCCAGTCCACCTTGGCTAATCCGGGTGGGAGAGCAGTAGATTCGCGTGGATCGACCGCTCCCTTTCGAATCCACTCTTCAAATCGCTCAATGATCTCACTGTTTAACTTTCCTGACGGGGGCATCTCGAATGTTTCATGGCGCAGCGCATCGAGAATCAAACTCGCTTCAACGTCCCCAGGAACAACCGCCGGGCCGGATGCACCCCCGGCACGCATGCTTTCACGACTATCAAGCAGCAAGTCACCCTGTGATTTCTTCGAGCCCGTCGAATGACACTCGTAACAATGCTCAATCAGCACAGGGCGAATATGCGTCTCAAAATACTCGAGCCCATCAGCGTCCGAGGCAGACTCTTGGCGCCCCCCCGGTGCGATTGTTTCGTCGGCCACAAGACTCATTGGTTTGGAAAAGATCAGTCCTGCCAGCAACAGAGTTGAAACAATGGCGCATTTCAGAAAGCTGGGCAATAGATTCAACAACTTAAGACGGGGGGACATTCGAAGCATCATTTTGCAGTCGAACTCGAGGCAAGAAGCGGATGGCTTGGGCGGTGGAGGGACTGGAATTATAACACAACGGTCGCATAGTCGCCTACTGAGCAATTCTCCCGAACGTTGTCGCCTCACGGGAAACGATCTCCTCGAAGAACTGGCCCCGGGCGTTAGAACTCACTTCATCCGTTATAATCGTGAGCGAAACGAGGGGACGACGCTGCGCATTCACTTAAATTTATCTCGGAAACTATCATGAAATACACATTGGCTTTGCTAACGTTTTTGATGCTGACCAACTTAGGGACTGCAGAAATCAAGACTGCCGTGGTCGAGTACAAAGACGGCGAAACAGTTTTAGAGGGCTTCGTCGCCTGGGACACCGAAGCAGGTGGAAAAACGAAACCAGGTGTTCTGGTTGTCCATCAATGGATGGGTTTAACGGAGTACGAGCAAAGTCGCTGCAAACAGTTGGCTGAGCTGGGCTATGTTGCGTTCGCGCTGGATATCTATGGTAAAGGGGTTCGCCCGACCAATGTCCAAGACGCCGGTAAGCAAGCGGGTGTTTACAAGAAGGACAGAGAACTTTATCGTCGCCGATTGAATCTTGGTTTGGCCAAATTGCGGACTCATGAAAATGTGACCAAGAACCAAGTGGCTGCGATTGGCTATTGCTTTGGTGGTACCGGAGTCATCGAACTTGCGCGCAGCGGAGCGGACCTCCAAGGCGCTGTAAGCTTCCATGGAGGACTGGATTCTCCTGCGCCCGCTGATGGCAAGAATATTAAAGCCAAACTGCTGATTTGCCACGGGGCAGACGACCCATTTGTACCCGCCGCAGATATCGCTGCTTTCCAAGCTGAACTCAACGCAGCGAAGGTCGACTGGCAGCTGATTAACTATTCGCATGCCGTCCATTCATTCACGCAACCGATGGCTGGCAACGACAACTCGCGCGGCGCTGCCTACAACGAACTAGCCGATAAGCGATCCTGGATCGCGATGCAAGATTTTTTCAATGAGTTGTTCAGCTCGCCGAAGTGATCGCAAGCTGGCTTCCAGTGGACAAAGTCGCGTTGGAACCGCTAATAGTTGTAGCGGTGCAGCGCAAGCGGCCCGGTTTCTACTCGTAAAGCGAGCCCTGCAGCGTCCCATCCAAGTACGACTAAAAACGCAGTAACCTAACAATCGACCTATTTCGATCTCCACTGAGTAGATACATCATGTTGCATGCAACTGTTTTTCGAAGCTGGTGTTTACAGTTCGTCATCGTCGCAGCTTGGTCCATGTTAGTTGCAGGTGGTCCCGCGTGCGGACAGGACAAAGAGACCAAACCGCTGATGGCGTACGTGGGTACGTTTAGTTCGCCACTGCAGGACACGTTGCCCACTCAAGTCGATCTGCCACCCGGAAATGGACGTGGTATTCATTTGTTCGAAGTCGACCGCGCAACCGGTGCGATGAAACCTGCTGGCGTGTATGAACTCGGGACCAGCCCCAGTTGCTTGGCTATAAATAGTGCTGGTACACGAATCTATTCCGCTAATGAAACTGACCGTGTCGGCGAGAACAAAGAAGGCTCAGTCAGTTCGTTCGAGGTCGATCGCAGCAGTGGTCAGCTAAGTTTGCTGAACACCGTCAAAGCGGGCGGGGCAGGGCCAACTTACGTAAGCATCCATCCCTCGGGCCGCTTTCTGTTGGTCGCGAACTACTTCGGCGGCTCCGTTGCAGTATTGCCGATTTTGAAGGACGGACGATTAGGCGACGCGACTGATGTGCAGAACGACGAAGGTGAAATTGGGCCAACTCGAGCCCCGCATGCGCCTCCCGGTAGCTTTGCATTCAGTGGCCACGACCGTACGCATGCTCACATGATTGAGTCTGACCCCACCGGAAAACATGTATTGCATGTGGATCTGGGACTCGACACGATCTTCGTGTGGAAGTTCAACGAACAGACTGGCAAACTAGTTCCGGGCGAAGATCATCGCGTCTTGCTGCCACCTGGAGATGGACCGCGGCATTTCTACTTTCATCCGAATCGCCACTGGCTCTATTCCATCCAAGAAGAAGGATCGACCATCGTCCTGTTTGAC
>JANPLP010000898.1:0-3081 GCA_031426595.1 Planctomycetia bacterium
GAGAGTATTTGTCTCTGAGGTACCCCCAGAGAGGGGCTGTTTTGGCGAGAGTCGCGGACGAGAATCACGTCTCTGGAGAGTGGTCGAGAGCCTGAAGATTGGAGGAAAATACGAAAAAAGCCGGTGTTTTGCGTTGCTGCAATACACCGGCTTCTTCAAATAACCTACTGCGATCAGTTTCCTAACCAAACAGAGAAGTTGCGGGAGCCGGATTCGAACCGACGACCTCGAGGTTATGAGCCTCGCGAGCTACCGGGCTGCTCCATCCCGCGAAGTAAATAGTACTGATGCGCGGCTTGGCGCCTAGGCCTGTCTTTGATTTTTTTGACTTTGAGAAGAAAGCGATTGGACCGTTTGCAGGCAGTGTCCGCGAAGTCGTGCAACTTTCGCTAATCGACACCGCAAACCAACCAAGACGTTGCTTGCATAGGTTACGACGGAAGGGCTTGAGTCTTTCGCGGGTTAAGTCGATCCACTGGGGTGAGAGAGTTAGCGCTGATGGATTGGCGAAGGCGGGCGGTCGAGGTTTGCGCGAGTTCTGGGAAAGGATTCATCGTGTTGAAAAAAATTCTAGCGATGTGTTTTGGCATCGGGGTGAGCTTGTCGGGGACAGCCAACGCCCAGCACAATCTGCCGACGATGAATGCGGTAGGTCGGTTCCTTGGCATCGGTTGGAACCGCGGTTATCACTCGGGGCAGTATGACGGCCGATTCCAGGCGACGAAGGATAAGCATCCAGCGTCGATGTATTCCAGCCGAGGGTTGCTGTATCCGTTTCATCCTAGCTACTCGGCGACGACGCAGAGCGTTTTGCCAGCCATGTATGGTGACTTGATGTTGCATCAGTCGCCGATGGAAACGTCGGTGCCAATGGGTGCAGCCATGAATGGTGGTGTGCCGATGCAGTCGGGAGCGACACTGAACCAAGCTGCGCCAACGGTTGCACCGACAGCTCCTGCCGAGCCGGCGCCCACTTGGCTGCGGCCATTCTTGAAGGACGACGCCGCAAAAAGTGATCAACAGATTGAATTGCTGCCGGAAAAAAGTAGCGAAGAAGTTCGTCCGCTGGAGGAGAGTCCTACGGAAGGGAGTCCGAGTGATCGGGCGAAGTCTAAGGGAGCGGAAGACGACGATGACTTGTTGTTACCATCAGCTCGGTTGACTCCGATTCAACGCTATTACGAAGCGCGTCAACGTGGCGAGTCGAAGCGGTAAGCCGATGGATCAGGCAGTGCATCGAATCAAAGTGTTCTGCTATGTCACTTGCCCGCTCACTTGCCGATGCAAAAACGACTGAAGATTTCCCCGAGAATGTCCTCCGAGTGGACTTCGCCGATAATCGCCGATAGGTCATCGAGAGCCATACGAAGCTCGGCGGCTACCAATTCATCGACGTCGCCGGAGTGAGCAAGGTGGATGGCTTGTTGGATCGTCTGATAAGCGGCATCTAACGATTTGCGGCAGCGGATGGCGATGTGTTGCATAGCTGATGATTGCAGATCGTTGCGTAGTTCTGACACTCGATGCACGAGCAGTGACTTAAGCGTTTCGATACCCGTCGCCGCGCGGGTTGCCGTTTTGACGCTTACCTGAACATTAAAGTCATTCAGCCCTGAAGGGCTTGGCGAACCTATGGGAATCAAATCCGATTTGGTACCAATAGTAATAACTGGAACGCCGCTTCGAAGCAGTGAGGCTTGCTGAGCTAAACGCCATTGGATATCGACCGGTTGTGAGCAATCGATGCAGAATAGAGCCACATCGGCTTGAGTCAATTGTTTTTTCAGAGCCGCTTGCGCTGCGGCTCGGGGGGAGTTACCGGCGAGCTCTTCAATCCCGGCTGTGTCGACGATTTCGAGGCGCAAGCCGTCGATGTCAAGCGGATGAGAGATCACATCTCGGGTCGTACCAGCCTGAGGCGACACGATGGCTCGATGACTTCCGACAAGCTGATTGAACAGTGAGCTTTTGCCGGCGTTTGGTAGGCCGATGATGGCGACTTGAGAGCTGCGAGAGCGCGTGTCGCGCGCGGTTAATTGGGCAGATAGCGCGGTGAGCTGAGTTTGAATTTGCGACAACCGATCGGTCAGTTCTGATGAGCTGATGAATTCGATATCCTCTTCGACAAAGTCCAAGCCGGCTTCAAGGTGCGCGATCAACTCGATCAGTTGCTCGCGCATGGCACGGACAGGCCGAGAGAGGTTACCGCCAAGCTGCGAAAGGGCTTCCTCGAGCTGGGCAGGCCCTTCCGCTTCGATCACACCCAGCACCGCTTCGGCTTGAACCAGGTCAAGTTTGCCTGCCAGAAAACTTCTCAGCGTAAACTCACCACGTTCCGCCACCGCGGCTCCGAGAGAGCACAAAGTTGCGATTAAATTTTCGACGACCGGCATTGAGCCGACTAGATGTAGTTCGGCGCTGGGTTCGCCTGTGAAGCTGCGCGAGTCGGGCCAATAGTAGGCGATCGCTGCGAGTGCGGCGGGTGTGTTTCTCCCGGGCCAGTTGATGTTGAGCGTCACCGAAGCGCTGCGTGGCACTTCGGTATCGAGCAGCTGACGATTGACTGGCGGTGTGACGAGTTCCGTTAATATCTCACGCGTTGTGTAGCCCGAGAGTCGCACGATGGCTCTTCGGCCCGCGGTGGCACCGCTGCTGAGCGCGACGATCGTGCGTTGAAGATCAAGCATATAACTGGTGAGATGTGCTAAGCGGTCAGGGGAAGCGGGCTATCGATGAAATCGCGATACTGTTTGATAATCATGTGACGCGAGAGCTCGCCGGGAACTGAGAAGAAGCACAGGCGCGCGCGTCGGATCACTCCCTTTTCCATGAATTGGCCGAACAGCCTGAACGTGAAGTCTTCATTCTTGTCGCGTATGCGTTTCGCCTGGTGAGCGTCGGAGGGGTGGATCATGACAATCGACGTGCATCCAGCCTTTTTGAAAAGTCCAATTGCAGTGGTTTCACTTTTCTCGATTGACAGATCATTCAAAGTAAAGTCGTGCCACATAGCGCCGCTCGTTCGTGAGCGGACATCAACTTTCGGATGGGTATCAAGCAAAGTCGTTTGTACGCTGATCC
>JANPLP010000899.1:0-7458 GCA_031426595.1 Planctomycetia bacterium
CGCTTGTTGATCATCCACCATACATGTACGACCGCCAGCGGCAGGACGATTCCAACTGGACCCTTTGCTAAAGCAGCGAATCCGAGGCACATGTAGCCCACAGCGGCAGGGATCCAGCGAGTCGGACCTACATTGCCGCTAGAGAATGGCGAAGACGGCGTAATTGACCCCACCACTAACATGGTAATGCTCAGCGTGCTGGTCGCGATCAACAAAGCATCGGGTGTTGCAGCTCGGCCTGCCATCACCAACATCAGACAAGTCGCCAGAACGGTTGCAGACCAGAAGCCTGCTGCACTGATGCCTCGAGGGTTGCCCGAAAGTCGGCTGGCAAGTAAAGCAATCGCGAAGACAGTTAAGATCGCAGCCAGAGCCGACGGCAGACGAGCTGAGAATTCGGATTGACCGAGTGACAAGTAGCTGAGCATTTGCCCCCAATACAACAGAACCGGTTTGTGCGCCCGCAGTTCGCCATTGAAGGTAGGTACAATCCAATTAGAACGCTCCAGCATTTCGACGGATGCCCTAGCGTTCCGAGGTTCATCGCGGTCCCAGAGCTCCGCTTTACCCAGCCCATACAAAAACACGGCGGCTGTTATCATCGCTAGAATCATCAATCGTGAGATCGAAATCTGGGGCATAGGGTGTTCAGAGTGTTAGGTTAGACGGCAAAAGCGGGATGTTCAGACTGATGGCTTCAGGCTAGAGTGCAGGAGTGACTTCCCTAAGGCGCAAGTCAAAACATGAAATTTTGAAGTACCTGATTAAATGCACAATTTCCGAGCGTTAGCTTTCGAAGCACACGATCGCGGTTTACTTAATCTGAGATACTGAAAACCCTTCCCTGTTAGCAAGAGGAATTCGTTGGCGTGGATAGTGCGGACCCACCTTCGTTTACTGGAGAGCGATTTTTATTGGCCAGCCAACGCTTGGACGCTGAACCCGCTCCCATGCAAACTTTACGTCGACCAAGAATTCATCGAGTCGCCTTCTGGCTAGCATTAGCCACGATCGTGTCAACGTTTTGGGCTGGCGTGGGCGCTTGGATCCCCACCACGCCGCTAATCATGGCTTGGGAGCAATCCTCATGGATGCCCGTTCGCCAGGCTTTGCTAGCGAACTGGGGAACCGGCCTGCAGTTTTCACTCGCTTTGATGGCAATCTTGGTGGCACACGAATTGGGCCATTACCTAATGACGATTGTCTATCGAGTTCCCAGTACTCCGCCTTTGTTCATCCCCTTCCCGCTGCTGTCTCCGATCGGAACGATGGGGGCAGTGATCATGATGCAGAGCGGCCAAGCGGATCGTAAGCAGATTTTCGATATCGGGCTGGCTGGACCTTTAGCAGGTCTAGCGGTTGCGATTCCAGTGCTGGTTATAGGAGTTCTATTTCCGCAACCCATCCCGTATGCTCCCAGCGAAGTGCTGGTCATGGGCCAACCTCTGTTAATTCAGTGGCTCGCAGCATGGTTAGTCCCGGACCGAGCGGAAAGTTTTGTACAGATTGCGAATAGCCAAGCTAACCCGCTGTTGATGGCAGGCTGGGTAGGACTATTAGTCACCGGTTTGAACATGATGCCCGTCGGTCAGTTAGACGGTGGGCACGTCACCTTCGGATTGGTTGGTAAGCATTCTTATTGGATCGCAGTAGCAGCCATGTGCGGCGCAGTTTCCTACATGTTCTACTCCCAAGTTTGGATCTTTCTGCTGATGGTTGTGCTGGTGTTCGCCATGGGTTTGCGGCATCCGCCTAGCAGCAACGATGAAAGAACGCTCGGATGGCCAAGGCAGATCGTGGGTTGGTGCTCATTGGTGTTACCGATTCTTTGCATTCCGGCAAATCCGATTTTCTGAGCGAGCACCGCAGCCAACTGAGCCAACTTGAAAGCGAAACTTTCAAATAGTGGGCGCATCAAAAAAGCCGCGTCCAAATAGAACGCGGCTTTCAATGATAAATCAGACTGAATGAAATACTTACTAGCTTTCCTTGGGAACAGTCGCTTTGATTTTTTGCACAAAGTGATGTTCGCCTGATGACTTCAGCAGAGCAGCGGCACGCTTCTCGGCTTCTTTCTTTTGATCGAACTCGAATACCGCAACTCGCTTGAGCAGCTGGTTAAAAACGGCCCAATAAATGCGGGTACAGACTTCAACCTTGACGCGACGGCGCGGTTTGACAGCTTCGCCTAGTGCACCATTGGCAGCATCAGGAGACACAACCGCACTTGCCGAAGGGGCAACCAAGTTACGCTTGGGGGCCTTCGATGCAGATCGAGGCTTAGGCGTTTTCGATTTCACAGCAGTAGCAGCGCGACCAGCCATTGCAAGGAACTCCTCAACAGAAGGTTAAGATAAGAATGAACCAGATGACCAAGATTGATTCAGGACAGTCGACATCCCTATCCGTTCGGACTCACGCAAGTACGCACGACTCTTCCTTGTAAACGTTAAGCTTTGGCTGGCACTTGCAGACTTCCGGTACGACCGCTGTTGCGTTATGGAACAAAAACTGAAGTCGATGGAAGTAATTGGTGGGTGACCGTGTGGGAGATCTCGTCAATCGAAACTGCTGAGATCTTAGAGGCGGGTCTCATCGCTTAACGCAACCTCTATCCTACCGCATCGTCATACCGATTCCCAGTGCTGTTTTCAGCATTCGTAAATCAATGTGCAGTTTCCTTACAAACCGCCTTCAGGTGCTTGACAAACCAACTCGCGTGAAGGTGAAACTGCGATCGTTCTACGATGTGGGCGGAGTTCCCTTGCCTTCTGCAATGTACGCTTGGCGACCTGACGCGTATTTGGTCGGTGCAGGAAAATGTTCTTCCAACCACGTTTCCAGTTCATCAGCATTCGGCGGCGCGTTCTCCATGCGTTCAACAATTTTACGCATGAAAGATCGGCACCAACCACAGCCTGTACCAGCGCTCTGGCATTCAGCGACTTGACTGGGTAAGCGAACACGATGGATGCGAATGTAGTTGATCACCTTCCGCCAACTGACGTGAAAGCACAAGCAAAGTTCATCATCGGGTTTCATGAAGCCGAGCCTTGCAGAAGCGCAGTCTGAATCCTTCGAAACACACCGCTCCAATCACCTAGTGTTTCCTGCCGGAACAGTCGTAGCGACGGATACCATGGCGAATCCTCCCGGCCGAGTAACCATCGCCAATCGGGGACAAAGTTCAAGACTAACCAAGTTGGAACACCTAAGCCACCAGCCAAATGTGCAATCGATGTGTCGCTGGTAATGACCAGATCGAGTTGCTGCATAATTGCCGCAGTATCCATAAACGCACCGCTCGTTTTGTCAACCTCGTCTCCAAGTGTCACGATCGGTTTGGATCCATTCCATTTCTTCAACTGGTCGACCCCGTGTCCACTCTGCAAGCTGATCAATTCTACTCCCGGTACATCGGCCAACAGCTCGAAGTTCGCTAGCGGCACGCTGCGAAATACATCCGCTTGATGATCCGGATTACCCTGCCATGCAATACCGATGCGACGCACTGAAGGCTGCTGGGTTAATCTTGCCCCCCAATAGTCGATCAACTGCGGTGCAGCGCGAAGGTAGGGCACTTCGGCTGGAATACTTTTTTCATTCACTTGCAAGATATCAGCTACATCGACCAATGAACACTGAAAATCAAACGCTTGATCGACTGGCAAAGAGTTCGGAAACATGGCCCCGAGCTGCGGAGAATTCTGAAGCAATGCGAGCAACTGCGGTTGGCAATGGACGGTCGTAACTGCGCCTTGCTGACGCAACAAAGCTGCGAACCGCACAAAATTCAATGTGTCGCCCAACCCTTGCTCGGCGGTTAGCAGTATTCTGCGTCCCGTTATGTCGCTGCCATCCCAAACGGGAATCGTTTTGTTCGTGCGGAAAAGATCGCCTACCCGCCATCGCCAACGATACTCTCTCCACCCCTCTTCAAATCGCCCTTGCAACAAGTAGATCACACCCAAATTGCGATGCAGTTCCGCTTCCTGCGGATTGATCGTCAGAGCTTGCTCATAGTACGACAACCCACGTTCGAGCGCTCCCGTCCAAACGTGCAGCGTTCCCCGGTTCTTGTACGCATTCAAGTAATCAGGCTTGAGGTCGATCGCTGTTTGAAAGCACTGATCCGCTTCATCGATACAGTTTACGTACCGTAGCGAATTGCCCAGATTATTCAAAGCGATCGGAAACGCCGGGTTCAACTTCAACGCATTGCGGTAGCACGTAACTGCAGACTCAAATTGACGTTGATCGTGCAATGCAATTCCGAGAAAGCACCAAGCGTTGGCGTCGTTGGGCGACTTGTTGAGAACATCCCTATAAATCAGCTCAGCCTCAGCAAACTTGCGCTGCTGATGAATCTGCCACGCTCGCTGCAGTTCGTTTTGAAAGACACTCATCCAACTACCGTTCTAGGAATGCTGTCGCTTTTCGTTTTAAGAAGTCTCGCTCCTTATGATAAAGCGTTAGCTGCCTGTTGGGGATGCAGCTTGCAAGTCGCGCAGCAAAAAAGGCCGGGCAATCTAATCGCCTGACCTTTTAAGTATTTGTTCGATGCCTTGTATCGTCCACTTGCAGGGTTTACGGCCCGTTAAGTCCTCTGCTCGCAAGTTTTGCCTTTAACTTTGATAAGCGTTCCGCCCAGCATTGTGATTCAACGGACTAGTGATTTGTCCAGATTAAATTTTACGGTGGCACGCTCTGAGGCTTTGCGAAGGGCGTGGCTAATGTCGCTCAAATCACCCCCTTCGCAGAGCCTTAGAGCGTGCCACCCGTACAGAAAGAATCCCCAAAATTAAGCTGTAACGCTGCATTAGGACGCAGGCCTAGGGCGCAACGACTGTGGCCACAGGCGGATTAAAATCATCTCCAGCACCTAATGCTGCAACTCCAACCGCTAACCCAGCCACCCCTAACAAACCGCCTAAGCGGCCGCCACCGCCAAGTCCGCCGCCACCGCCACCAAAGCCGCCACCTCCCAAGCCACCACCTCCGCCTGGGCCAGCAAAACCGCCGCCCATCGCCGGCTGGCCAAAACCTGCATCAACGATTGGTAGGCCAGCATCGACAACCATCGGATCCTGTTGCATCACAGGCTGAGCCACTTCGATCGACTGCACAAGCTCACAGCACAATTCATTCGACACTTCGACTTGGTCGCTCGTGAGCAAGTGATCGGTTGCATTGAGGGAGACACGCTTCTCTAAATCAGCGATGGCTTGAAAGCCGACAACTGCGATCCCGTCGTTTCCGCCTACGAAGAGGCTGTAGACTCCGGGCTTCACACCTACGACTTTAAAATAGCCATCTCTAGAAACGGAGGCAGTGCCAACCACTGTGCCATCTTTTAGAACTTGAGCCACTGAGCCGGACAAGTCCTGATCGTTGTAGCTCCATCCGGGGCGAGAGACGCGACCGACCAAGTTTTCGCCTTGCAGTCGCACTCGGTGTGAATCGTTAAACTTGCGAGTCGAGGCGAGCGGGTCTTGGCTGTGACTGCGATAGTAATTCAGTTTGTTTTCTTCTTCTGGCACCCAGGCCTCAGCAATCAGCGCACGAACTCGGCTCTCACCCAGCGTGGCGGCATAGACCTCCAACCGCGATGGCAGGTGGTTACTATTATCGAGCACATGCAGAGCGTACGTAGAGAAAATTGCTTTGCTCTTCACCACAAGGGCATAGGTTCCCGGCGCGATGCTCGCGAATTGGAATTCGCCATTCTCACCCGCCATTGTTTGAGCCACTTGCTTTCCATCGCGCATCAAGGAGACAGATAAAGCGGACTGAGCCTTCACTTCGTCGTGACTGTCACCCTGCGAATTCAGGGGATGCACCGTGCCCTGGAGTGCGCCTTCTGCGCTCAAGCTGACCCACTCTCGCTGGTGCAAGGTGTTGATCATGTTCGGCGTTGCCGATTCCAATTCAGCGGCCAAGATAGATTCCTGCGCGAAAACCACCGGGCTCAACCGAGCGGACAAATCGAGTAACCCCAACGCGCCAAACATCAAAACCCACACTGCCAACGGTCGCATCATACCTCACCCCAAAAATAGTGATTTCCAGTTATTGTGTTTTCCAGTTGCAGAACGTCGAGCTACCTGGAGCTCAACGTGCGTCTTCAAGCTGCTCAGCTTAGGCAGGTCCAAAAGGGGGTCAAGAAATTGGGAGTATCAATTTCCTATTTTGCGGAAACCCTACTTTTTTCTCTAATTTATCACTCGGTCTACCACAGCGATCTGCACGCGGATTGACATAAAACCGAAGGTCGCTTAGTTTGAAACCTCCTCGAGGACTTGCTCGAAAAATCCGCCGCGTAGCTCCCTCTGTTGCCAGATATGATCCAACTAAACCACTTCCGAATGATTGACGTGATTTCAATTTCCAGCCGAGCAGTCGGTGGGGAACAGTAAGGTCTACGTCTTAAACAAACGCAAACACGAGACCCCTGAAGCCCCGGCTTCAGGGGTTTTTTGTTATCATTTGCACGCTCGGAAGGCACATTAGGCAGGCATTTGCCCGCCTGAAACAGAAAAGCGAATCCATGAAACGAAACATCGCAATCTACGACACCACGCTTCGCGACGGCACGCAAGGCGAAGGCATTAGCTTCTCGTTGCAGGATAAGCTGAACATTTGCCAGCGGCTGGCGGAAGTTGGAATCGACTACATCGAAGGGGGCTACCCGCTATCGAATGAAAAGGATGTAGCGTTTTTTGATCGAGTCCGCACTTTGCAACTGGGAAAAAGCAAGGTCTGCGCGTTCGGCATGACTCGTCGTCGCGGAATGAAAGCTGCAGATGACCCAGGGATGCAAGCCATGCTGAAAGCCCAAACACCAGCTTGTACCATTGTGGGCAAAAGCTGGGATTATCACGTCACCGATATTCTCAACGTGTCGCTCGACGAGAACCTCGCCATGATCGGCGACAGCGTCGAGTTCCTCGGACGCCAGTGTGAAATGCTCTACGACGCCGAGCACTTTTTTGACGGCTACAAAGCCAACCCTGAGTACGCGCTTCAGACCATTCGAGCAGCAGCCTCGGCAGGCGCCCAGTGGCTAGTGCTCTGCGACACCAACGGCGGAACACTGCCCGATGAAGTGCAAAGAATTGTTGCCGCAGCCATCGAAGCGACTAAGTCCTACCAAGTCCAGTTGGCCATTCATTGCCATAATGACGGCGACCTCGCTACGGCTAACTCGTTAGCGGCCATCGACGCGGGCTGCAATCAAGTTCAAGGGACCATCAATGGCATTGGCGAACGTTGCGGCAACGCGGATCTGATCACCGTCATGGCCAACTTGGCGCTAAAGAAAACCGGCTACCAAGTTCTCGGTGGTAGCGATTTGGTGCACTTGACCGAGTTGTCTCGATACGTCTACGAGACAGCCAACTTGCAACTTCGCAATAACCAACCCTTTGTGGGCCAAAGCGCGTTTGCGCATAAAGGCGG
>JANPLP010000900.1:0-3767 GCA_031426595.1 Planctomycetia bacterium
TACAAATCGGGATCGCACAAAACTTGCCATTGGTTCAACCACCTCGGCCGCAACCACCGCCGGATCCAAAGGCGGGCCAGTTGATCGAATGGGAAGGTTGGTCGTTTCGCTGGCAGTTTCGCGACATCGAAGGACTGATGCTGACCGATGTTTACTTTCAAGATCGCAAAGTTCTCAAAGCGATTAATTTAGCCGAGATCTATGTTCCTTATGCGACCGGACAACCGAGACCCGAGGACTTTTCGCTCGGTGGATTTCGCGCCAATCCGATGCCGCTTGAACTTGGACGGGACTGTGCTGGAGTAGGCACGCAGTGTCGCGCGTTTAGTCGCGATGGTACGAAGGCTGCGGGGCCAACGGCCGACGTCATGATTCACGAGGAGCCGCTTGGATTTCTTTACGCAGGCAAGCAAGGACGAGCGCCGGGAAAGATGCTCGTTCTTTGGTCGATGGCACATTTCCCGGGTGTAGAGGATGGTTATACCTACGTCATTCGCTGGAAGTTTCGCAACGATGGCAGTCTGTGTCCGGAAGTCGGAGCGACAGGCGGTTTACAACATCTGAACACCGGCGCGGGTACGGATGCTGGCGTAGTTGTCGGTCGGGACGCGAAGCAGCAACCCGTGTTTGCCCCTTCTCACGTTCACAATTTTTATTTCCGCATCGATTTCGATATCGACGGCGAAGGTGAAAATGTGGCTGAAGAATTTACTTATGAAATGGACGCTGACGATCCGCTTTACGCTCGCGCCGTGTGGCGACCGTTTGAACTTGAGCGCTCGCGAGTTCGAAAAGAAGATGTCTTTCGATCCTGGCGGGTCAAGAATCCAACGTCGTTGAACGCGCTCGGTCATCCACGTTCGTACCACTTGCAACCCGGCGGCCAAGGCGCGTGGAAAGATACGGCGCATCCAGTTTTGTTTGATGACTTCTTCGTCACCAAATACGCCGCGACAGAGTTCCCTTATTCAAGCACCGACGGGCGTCGCATGTTGACTGCGCTTTCGAGTTACATGAATGATGAACCGGTTCTAGGAGTGGATCTTGTTGCCTGGTACCGGCTTTCCTTTGTCCATCATCCACGCACTGAAGACTATCCGGCACAGCCGATTGTTTGGAACAGTTTTGAGCTGATGCCTCGCGACTTTCTTGATGCTAGTCCGCTTGAAGTTTCAAAGTAAAGAATAAGGTAGCTGGTTTCTACTCGCTGCCAGGCAGAGCCGGCAGAGCCCGGGAACGAGGGGAAGTAAGGAAACGCTGTCTGTGAATTCGTTAGTCGGCTAACGTGCGAAGAAAGCAGCTCGATGACCAACTCTCGCGATAAAAATCTGGGCGTTTGGTATACGCAATCGCAGGCGTTCTCCCGCAAGGTGCGCTTCCTCAGCAACTTCGTGCTCGGCCGTCTCAACATCAATGGCAACGAACCGATCAAGGGCAGTCGCCTCAAGTGTTGGGCGGAGTTGAGATTCGTAGATTTCCAAACCACGTATGCCGATTTCGTCGCGTGTCAGTCGTCTCCCCGACATTCTTTGCTGCTAATTAACATCGTTCGCCAACCCCGTAACGAATATTGTACCATGATCCTCGTGTTTTCACGACCTTTGCGGATTGGAAAACAACGCCCTTGAAAGGTCAACTTAAGAACCTGTTGAGTTCAGACGCGTTTTCCGCAGCTATTATGGCAACGCTTTTCAGCTTTCTGCATTTTGAATTTTGCTTTATAAAGACCATGATTTAGCAACCTGCCATGAGAGTCGGGTTGCCGTTACTTTGCAACGGTCACTTACCACCATCGCATCTTGAGGGTCACATGAAACGAGTCACTGGGATTGGCGGGATCTTCTTCAAAGCCAACGACGCTCCGATGCTCCGGGCGTGGTACAAGCAGCATTTGGGAATCGATGTTCAAACGTGGGGCGGAGCATCCTTTCCTTGGACCGACACGGAGGGCAATCCAGTTGCAGGCACGTCGGCTTGGTTAATCAATTCGCAAGAAAGTAAGCACTTTGCGCCGAGCTCTGCTTCCTTCATGGTCAACTACCGCGTCGACGATCTGTATGCATTGGTCACGGCCTTGAAAGAAGAAGGCTGCAATGTACTCGATAACATCGATGAATCCGAGTATGGAAAATTTGCTTGGGTGATCGATCCAGAAGGCAATAAAGTCGAGCTATGGCAACCGCCTGAAGGCATGTAGACCTTCTGTTATCAATCTTCCTGTCAAATTGTTTTTTTGATTATTTGCCTCGTCAGGCCGCATTACTTGCGGCTTTTATGCGGCGCAAGCGCCTCGAAAGGCGAAATCCGACTAGCCGCAGAAGCGATAGGGTCAAAATCAAAAAGAATGCAAGGCCGATGATGTAGCCGTAGGCCATCGGCAAATATTCGTACAGCAGGGCGCGGGTGAAGAACTGTACCAACAAAGCGTTGACGTAGGGAAAAAGCACCAAGAACGTAAGTGCGATTATCAGCGACCCAATTTGCATTCGTCGTGACTGATTCATGACTAGTTGAATACATATGATGAGAAACAAAATAGACTCAATGGATTCAATGATACACATGGCAACAAGTTGGAAAAACTTAGGCGGCAAGCCTTGTGATTTATCAGGCATGGTCCAACGCAAAACGCAGATAGCGAGCGCTATAGCGGCTGTGGTTAACATGATGTAGCGAATGCTGAAGTTGTGCTCCGTTAGCGAAAGGAAAGATTCAGAACCCGATTCAGCTTGAATCTCGAACCGCATCTTCCACATCCAGCGAATCGCTAATAAACAACCCGTGGTAAGAAAGTACGCGCCAAAGCCGAGCGCAAACAAGAATAGTGCAGCTTCCTTCGGCATCCCGCTATGGGCAAATTGCAATCCTGCGATGTAACTCGCGCATAGAAATACGATCAGCATCGAGTTGAGCGTCAAGGTCGCAAAGATTGAGCCTCGGGTGAACGCTGTACCGGCCGCAAGTAGTCCAATCTGAGCGGTTAGTGCACCTACAAAGAAAAAGGCAACGCCGTCATTCCGCGGGTTGAAACTTGAAACAAATACGGGGATGATGATATTGCCCAAGCCGTACAGCAGAACGATTAACGCAATCACGGACTTTTTCGGTGTAAGCCATGATCGCAACCACGTCGCAATATGCGAGAAGCCGGTGATGGTAACCTCAGCATCTTCAAATGGACTATCACGGTGGTCTGGCCTGTTCATTGGCTCAATCTCAAATGCACTTCGCGACCAATCGGCTCACACCAATTCGGCTCTGGCTTGTCTGGGATAAGACTTGGTGGCGCACACATTTTTGCGGCGCAGAGCGAAACTTGGTACCAGCCCATGAACATTTGAGGACAAATGTTCTACAATTTTACTGAAAAGCGGTGATGTGTTCACGAACGAAAGATTCGAACGCAATCGGCGACTTGTGCCCGACTCGATTGACAACGTCAGAAACTTCGTGGAACCGATTTTCTTTCAGGCCGGTATTAAGCTCATTTAGAGCATCGGTGAGCCATGCGGGCATCCCCATCTTCAGCATCGAATCAGTTGCTGCTGCTACCGGCACATCGACGTAGCTAACGTTGCGATTTAAAACGCGAGAAAACGTACCAGAGATGTCCGCATATCCAATGGCTTCGGGGCCGGTTACTTCATAGGTCTTGCCAATATGCCCAGGTTCCGTAAGGCAACTGGCTGCGACGGCTGCGATGTCGCGGACATCTACAAAAGGAGCCTTGCCATCTCCTGCCGGTACAAAGATCGCTCCGCTTTTTA
>JANPLP010000901.1:0-4389 GCA_031426595.1 Planctomycetia bacterium
ACCGACGTCCGGCTGTGGACACGCGACGCGATTGACCGCATCGACGGACTGCTCCAGCAACTGCAGCTCGCTTTTCTCAGCCGATGTGAGCGGGATTTGGATGTGATCCTGCCAGCTTACACACACCTTCAGCGAGCTCAACCAGTTTTAGCGTCACACTATTGGTTAGCCTATATCGAAAAGTACGCTCGCGATCGCCAGCGATTAGCTGACTGTCGCAAACGAGTAAACATTTGTGGACTTGGCGCTGCAGCGTGTGCTGGCACCTCCATGCCGATCGATCGTCACTGGACCGCTGAACAACTCGGCTTCGAGGGGGTCGCCGCCAACAGTATAGACGTCAGCAGCGATCGCGATTTTGTCATCGAATCGGCCTTTGTGCTGGCTATGATTGCGGAGCATTTAAGCGGCTGGGCGGAAGAATGGATTTTGTGGTCGACGGTTGAATTCGGATTTCTCAAGCTGCCACACCAGTTCTGCACTGGTTCATCGATCATGCCGCAAAAGGTAAACCCCGACACTCTGGAACTGACCCGTGGCAAATCGGCTCGAGTGCTCGGCAATCTGCAAACGCTGTTGGTCCTCATAAAAGGGTTGCCGCTGGCTTACAACAGGGACTTGCAAGAAGATAAACCGCCGCTGTTCGATTCGTTCGAAACGGTTGCAGCCTGCCTTGAACTAGCAATTCCGATCGTCGAGCAATCTGAGCTGCGTCGTGAATCCATCGCCTCGCGTCTAGATCAAGGTTACCTGGATGCTACGACTTTGATGGAGCATTTGATGAAGAAAGGTATCCCTCAGCGGACCGCTCATCATCTGGTCGGTTCACTGGTTGGAACCGCCCAGGCTCAAGAAAAGCGGCTCGCTGATCTGACTGACGCCGAGTTCCAGGCAGCTCATCCGTCCATCGACAGCACCATTAGGGAGGTGTTAGGAGTGGAAAAAGCGGTGCAAGCCTACCAAAGCTACGGATCGAGTAGTCCGACTCAAGTTCGCTTCCAGATTGCGCGGTGGCGCGAGCAATTACAATAACAGCTTGGCCCAGGCACGAGGCGCAGCACGACCAAGCGAGAAATCTGATGATTATGCAGCAGCGATCCTACAATCGAACCCTTCGAATCACCCTAGCGCTATATTGCGTTTGGGCGGGTTCGCCACTCACTGCGCAAGATCCCTTCGGCGGCGACAGTCCATTTGCATCCGCTCCTGCTGCGGACGCAGGCGATGCGTTCAATGCGCCCTCGGCAAAGCCTGCTGCTGCCCCTTCCAACGCGGCTGACATCACAGCCGACGATCCAGATCCCGTGGTTCGCATGCTTCGCAGCCACCCGCCAAAATCACCGAATGACATGGCCGATGGTTTGACTTGGACAATTCGTTTGAAACGCTGGGACGAAGTTGGGCGATTGCTTGATCGCCTCCAATCCCTGAATTGGTCGCTTGAACAGCGAGCGCAAGTGGCGCGGCGAATGGGAGCAGCCATGGTTTTGCGGATGCGTTCCAGCGACTCGACGCTCAGCGAAGCGCAAAAGGTGGTGGCTGCTGAATTGTTCCAAGCTCCCGCCGAAATTGTTCGCGATGCCGCTTGGATCGACAACGCCATCGATCAGCTCGCAAGTTTAGTTCCGGCGGAGCGTCGCGCGGCACAGCTTCGGTTACACGATGCTAGTTCAGCCGCAATCAGCCGCTTGGTGAATCGCTTGTTAGCCGGTGACTCAAAAGTATCTTCGCTACAACTTGCTTCAGCGACTACCAGCTTTGGAGCTGATGGTAACGATGCATTGAGATCGGCCTGTTTAGTCCCCGACAAAGCAGCAGCAGCTCGAGTAATTTTGTCGATGGCAGAACTGCCGAGCGGGGAATTTGGTACAGAATTGGGCGCGGCCCTGATGAGCCGCTCATTGCCAGCCCCAGCGCAGCAGACGCTTTCAGCAAAACTATCTTCAAAGTACGCAGCGCTTCCTTCACCTCAGGCAATTGAAGCTCATTTGAGCAAACGCTTTGAGGCGGCTCTGCAGACCTATCAACAACAGCGCGCAATCAGCTCTGAGTTCTCCGATTATGCATGGCGACCGACTGCGAGTGGAACAGGCATCATGAGAGTTAGCGTTTCACAAGCCGAGAAAGCGCTTGAAGCCGCCTCGCAACTGGCGGCGCACCGCATGCAACTGAACACCGCTACCTCAGCCGGCTTGATTGATAGCGCGGCGGTGCTCATGCAACGCAACTATAAAATGCGGCCACAATTGATCGCCGGTGAGCTTCCCAATCACATGTTGGTTGAGTTTGCTCCGGAGTTGAAAAAAGATTTGAAGTGGTGGCAAGCAGTATTCTCGCGTTGCCAAGAATGGCAATTGCATGGAGCCGCTATTCGATCGCTGCAATTGATGGCAGATGGAATTAGCACGGGTGAATTGGACGCGTCGGTTGGGTTCCTGACGAAACTGCTCAAAGATCCCGCACCCGCGGTTCGCTACACAGCGCTAGAGTCGCTCGCGAAGCTAGATCCTCAAGTTAGCTACTATGGCAACGAATGGGCGATGGAAACAGCTGTCGAAATGACACGCTTGCAATCTGGCCCGCACGCTTTAGTAATTGGACTCCAGAGTGAATTGCGACAAGCGGCGAAACAGCAGATCCAATTGCAGACGAACAGCGACGTGACTGTGGTCAACTCAGGTGCCGCTGCGCTCAAGGTGCTCGATGAACCCATTCCCGTGGAATTGATTTTGATCGTTGATCGAGTCGCCGATCAAACTATATCGCAAATCGTGCAGCGTTTGCGCAATTCAGAGCGAGGCCGAGCGCTACCAATTGCGATCCTAACTGAGCAGCTTTACAGTTACGAACGCGAAGTCATCGATGAAATGCCGGGAGTGATCACTTCGCTGCTTTCGCGCGACGCGGGGCAGATGCAGCGGGTCATCGAGATGCTTAATTCCGCGGTTGATACAACTCCGTTAACGCCCACGGATCGCGCGAGCTTCAGCGCTTCAGCCAGCCGGTTTTTGGCGCACATCGCATCGAATCGTGAACATTACGCCTTTTATCCGCTGTCCAGTTGGCACTCGGCAATAGTGGATGGTAGCACGCAAGCTTCTGGAGTTACTCAAGTTGCTCTATTGTCCGGGCTTGGCTCGGCCGAATCGCAATGGAAACTGGCGGAAATGACGGCGCAGCCGACACTGAAAGAAGACCAACGAATGGATGCAGCCAAGGCATTCGGACGTTCAGTGCGTCAGTTTGGAATGAATCTGCATCGCGAAAACGTGCTGCAAGCTTATGATCTGTACAACCAAGTTGGACCGAAGGATGCTGTCGCTGCGAAAGCGATGGGGCTGGTGCTCGATGTGATCGAAGCACAAGCTGGAAAGGCTCCCTGGCCAGAGGGGCTTTAGGAAGAAGTAGCGATTCGGGCATCGAATCTCTCACGACAATCCTAAAAGACGGCCAAGACACATACCGCTTCAAGGCCGCAGGAATGTCAAGGTACGGATTCCAAACTCAAACTCGCGATACGGGTTCGCCCGTTGCCGGAATCATTGGGACTTCCCCGGCCATGGAGGAAGTCTATCAAATCACTCGGCGGGTGGCGAAGAGTAACGCTTCGGTTTTATTGCTGGGCGAAACAGGCACCGGTAAAGAATTGATTGCTGGAGCGATCCATAAACTCAGTGGTCGAAGCAGTGGCCCGTTCGTTAAAGTTAACTGTGGCGCGCTCAGCGAAAGCTTGCTGGAAAGCGAATTGTTTGGCCACGTCCGCGGGGCTTTTACGAGCGCTGTAGCCAACAGAACCGGCCGCGTCGAAGCGGCCCATAGCGGCACAATCTTCCTCGACGAGATCAACAGCACTTCACTTATCTTGCAAGTCAAATTGTTGCGAGTCCTGCAAGAACGGGAGTTCGAACGTGTTGGCGATACCAGCACCATAACGGTGGACACTCGTGTTATCGCGGCCAGCAATCGCGATCTCGCACAGGAAGTTAAAGATGAACGTTTTCGCGAGGACCTGTACTGGCGTCTAAACGTGGTTCCAATTCAAATTCCGCCGCTTCGCAAACGAGTGGAAGATATTCCCGATTTGGTGGCTTTCTTTCTCAATCACTACAGCGAAGCCAACCAACGGTTTGTAGTACATATTCAGAAAGAGGCAATAGAAGCGATGCAGGCTTACCATTGGCCCGGTAATGTGCGAGAGTTGCAGAACTACGTTGAACGAGCGGTGGTAATGGCAGATGAAGATGAATTGACTGTCGAATTGCTCCCCGCAGTGGTTCGAAGCGGTGGCAGTAGCAGTCCCGGTACCGTCAACTTGCGCGGGCTGGATCTCGATTCTCTGACGCAAGAGGTTGTTCAGCAAGGTATTCGGGCTGCTGAATCCCATAAAGC
>JANPLP010000902.1:0-5778 GCA_031426595.1 Planctomycetia bacterium
CGCGAATTGCCATTGGCGATTTCCACGAAGCTGATCGAACAGAATCGAAAGCTGCTCGGCGAGTGGTTCGATCGCTTGTTGCCCGATGGCGCGATCGATTATGGAGCCACTCGCAGTTTTGAGCAAAAGTATGGTTTTCGATACGCGCGACAGCATCTGTTGGTACGTTTCCTCGACGCCGGCATGGCGCGCGAAGTTGGTAGTCCATGGTTGGAGTTCTCTTTACCAGCGGATGAGATTGCAAAGCTGCCGGTGAACAACGCTCGCGTGTTTGTAGTTGAAAACAAAGTCAACTTGGTGAATCTGTTGACGCTTCCGCCAACCGCTCGCGGGATCGCATTCGGTGGACTTGGCTATGCGGTACGAGCGCTGGAATCGGTCGCATGGCTGGCTGATCAAACCATCTACTATTGGGGAGATATGGACTTGGATGGGTTTGCGATTCTATCTCTGTTGCGGCAGCGATTCCCCCAGACACAAAGTTTGTTCATGGACATCGCTACGCTAGAACAGCATCTCGAACTGGCAGTGACGGCAACGAGTTCGGACAAAGCCGAGCCCGATCATCTAACCGCTTCTGAACTCGCCGCTTATCGGCTCTGCAAAGAGCGAAACCTGAGGCTTGAACAGGAGCATATCTCCCAAACACTGGTGAATCAGCGGCTTGTATAATACCAGGCGCTCTGCTCCGGGTGAAAATGGAACTTTGAGCGAGTTCCGCAATGGGATGTGTTTCCTCATCCCGACAAAAAACATGAATGAACATGAATCAAAGCCTCAACGTCGCAACTTTTTGCATCACTCCACTGGGATTGCGTTATGTAATGCTGCCTGCGATCGCGGACACTGCTGCGCGGACCACTCCGCTGACGAATGTGAGTGTGAGCGAGTCATTGCGACGTTTCGGAACCGAGTTTCCATATCTTCATTCCCTGGCGGTAGGCGAGCGGTGGAAGAAACGTAATTCACAAGGTCCAAATCGGACGCCTGCAATAAATGTACAGCGCGATCAAGTGGTCGCGTTTGCTGTTTGGACACAGGGTCCTGAGTTGATTGGCCTGAACGGTGCAACGATTTACAATACTGGTCAAAAAGTGCTCAAACTCTGATGCAAGAACTTGTTCAGATGCCTTTAGTGCGAGTTGTCAAGCTGGGTGGGAGTTTGTTCGAACTGAGCGACTTGAGGCAACGATTTCACACGTGGCTATCCGCTCAACCGCCCGCGGTCAACTTGGTGATTGCAGGAGGCGGCGAACTGGTCGAGGCGGTCCGTCGGATCGATGGAGTGCATTCGCTCAATGCAGCTCTCGCTCATTGGATGTGCGTCGACTTGATGGGCATCTCAGCTAAAATGGTCTCTGAAATCCTGCAAGTTCAAACGCTCATTGCGGAGCCTACGGAGTTCGCTAAATTCTTGGAGTTGCATCGCAGCAATGTGAAACTTGCCGCATCTGGGGTCGCGATACTTCATCCCACGGCTTACTACGCACGACAGTCGGCTGTAGCGACGGATACCCTTCCGGAGAGTTGGAGTTGCACAAGCGATTCGATTGCTGCTTGGTTGGCGAACCACATAAAGGCGACCGAATTGGTGCTGTTAAAGTCGACGGCTTGCGACACGGCGCCGTGGATTATTGGTGCTTCGTCGCTGGTGACGCCCGAACAATTGCAAGAGCTATCGCAACGAGGCGTAGTCGATGATGACTTCCCTCATTTCGCTCGCAACCTTACAACCATAAGGCTCGTCAATCTTCGGGACCCGAGTTTTTGTTCCTAGCGAACAGCTCGACGAAGTAGAATGGCAGCGTAGACTGTTCCAAAGCGCACGCTTGCTTCGCATAATCTCCCCATTACCGGAGGAATTCCCATGCTAACTCGCCGCCAAGCTCTTACTCTTGCCGCCACATCATGCTTGGTCGGAGGGCTCGAAGGACTGGAGGGTTCCACATTCGCGCAAACTTCAGATTCAACGCGTTCGATCGGGTTTGGCTTTAGTCTGTATGGTATGAAGAACTTGCCATTGCTCGATGCTTTACGGCATTGTGCATCGGTTGGTTACGATTGTGTGGAACTGCCCGCGATGGCGGATTGGCTGGGTGCACCGGAGAGAATGGACAACGAAGATCGGAAGCGATTTCGCGAAAGCTTAGCACAGAACAAGTTGCGGTTGTCAGCGTTAATGGAAAACCTTGTACTAGTTGCGGCACCGGAGACACATTCAAAGAATCTGGAGAGACTCAAACGAGCCGCCGCGTTGGGGCATGAGTTGAGGCCGCACGCGGGTTCGGTAGTCATCGAGACAGTACTGGGTGGCAAGCCGACTGAATGGTTGAAGGTGCGTGAGTCGATGGCCGAGCATCTGCGTGGGTGGGCAGAAGTCGGCGAGCAGACAGGGTCGATCATCGCGATTAAAGCTCACATTAGCGGAGCCGCCCATCGCCCGGAGCATGTTCGCTGGTTGCTCGATCAGGTCGCAAGCCCTTCGTTGAAAGCAGCCTTTGACTTTAGTCATTTTCAGCTACGTGGCATCGACATGGTTGAGGCTTGGAAGATTCTCGCCAACGACACCGTTTTCATTCACGTGAAAGACTCAGTTGGCGACCAAGATAAATTTCAGTTCGTATTACCAGGCGAAGGAACCGTTGATTACGGCAAGTATTTTGAATTGATTCGTGAGTCTAATTACAAAGGCGATATCCTCGTTGAAGTGAGCGGACAACTTCATTCTCGCCCCGATTACGACCCCATCTCGGCTTGCAAAAAGTCATTTGCCATTGCGCCGAAGTTAAGACCCATCTCTTAACGTGCGCCTATTTGATGATCGGCCTTATTTAACTGCACCTTCTGCGTCTTCACGGTCTGGTCGATATTCGATCGATAGCCCATACAGCCGTTTAAATTCTGGTTCAACGCTCGCGCAGCTCAGACGCTTGCGACTCTAGCTTAGGTGCAGGCAGTAAAACTTTAATTGGAAGTGAGGCTATGCGTCGTAACCCAAATTCGGGGCAAGCCAACGTTGGGCGGTCGAAACTGGCCAGCCTTTGCGTTTGGCGTAGTCTTCAACTTGATCACGCGTAACGAGGTCGACTGCGAAATACTTGGCTTCGGGATGCGAGAAGTACAAGCCGCTGACGGACGCCGCGGGCCACATCGCGAAACTTTCGGTCAAGGAAATACCTGCACGTCGCTCGGCTTCCAACAACTTCCACAGCGTCTCTTTCTCAGTGTGATCGGGGCATGAGGGATAACCTGCCGCCGGTCGGATGCCGCGATACTTCTCATCGATCAAGTCTTCCTTAGTCAACGATTCGCTAATTCCCCATTCGTTGCGAACGCGTTCGTGCAGCATTTCTGCAAAGGCCTCGGCCAGTCGATCTGCGCAGGCTTGGACCAAGATCGCTTTGCCATCTTCCATTTCGCCGCGCAGCTTCTTCGCGATTTCATCGACACCATGTCCGGCGGTGATTGCGAATGCACCGATGTAGTCTGGTTTACCGGTTGGGTCGATGTAGTCAGCCAAACTGCGGAAGGCTTTTTGATCCACACGTTCCCACTGTTGCCGCAGCATCTCGAAACGCAGCAGTTCTTCCGCCCGAGATTCATCTTTGAAGAGCACAATCGAATCCCCGAGGCTTTGCGCGGGGAAGAAGCCGTAGACGCCGCGCAGTACGATACTGGGGTCTTTTTCGAAGCTATCCAAGACTAATTGTGCGTCATCGTAAAGTTCCTTCGCGATCTCGCCGACCACCGGGTCTTTGAAAATCTTCGGGAATTTGCCCTTCAATTCCCACGACATGAAGAACGGCGACCAATCGATATAAGGCCGCAGTTCAGCGACGGATACGGTGATATCACGAGCGCCGGTAAACTCAGGCTTAGGGGCCGAGTAGTTAGCCCAATCGATCGCTAATTTCCTTTTTTGAGCTTCGCAGAAGTCGACTAGTTTTCGTTCGCGGCGCACCGCGAAGCTGGCTCGCTCGGCATCTTGCTTCTCCTTGATCTCAGCCGCGAATGCGTCGCGAGACTTCGGGTTCACCAGTTTCTCGACGACCGGAACACTGCGGGATGCGTCGAGCACGTGGACCACTTCGTGATCATAAAACTGAGCGATCTTTACGGCAGTATGTTTAGCGCTGGTTGTTGCGCCGCCGATGAGCAGAGGAATGTTGAAGCCTTCGCGCTGCATTTCTTTAGCGACGTGGACCATTTCGTCGAGCGACGGAGTGATCAAGCCGGAAAGTCCGATTACTTGCGCGCCGCACTTCTTTGCTTCGGCAAGGATCTTTTCACACGGGACCAGAACACCCAGGTCGACAACTTCAAAGTCATTGCATTGCAGAACGGTGCCGACGATGTTCTTGCCGATATCGTGCACGTCACCTTTGACGGTCGCGAGCAGTACCTTACCGCGGCTGGTGTGGCCACCAGTTTTGCCTGCTGCGGCCTTTTCAGCTTCCATGAAGGGCGTTAGATAGGCAACGCTCTTCTTCATTACTGCAGCCGATTTCACGACTTGGGGCAGGAACATTTTGCCTTGACCGAACAGGTCGCCGATCAAGTTCATCGCGTCCATCAGCGGACCTTCGATTACTTTCAATGGCCGTCCGAATTTGACACGAGCCTCTTCGGTATCGGTATCGATGTGATCGCTGATCCCCTTCAGCAGCGCGTGCCGCAGTCGTTCTTCGACGGTCCCTTCACGCCACGCATCGACTTTCACAGGACCTTTGTCTTTGGCTTTAACCGTCTCGGAGTACTCGATTAGCCTCTCGGTTGCATCGGGTCGACGGTTGAGCAAAACGTCTTCGACACGTTCACGCAGCTCCGGTTCAATTTCATCGTAGACTTCGAGCATCTCAGGGTTAACGATGCCCATGTCGAGTCCAGCGGCGATGGCGTGGTACAGGAACACGGCGTTCATGGATTCGCGAACGGTATCGTTACCGCGGAATGAGAACGACACGTTGCTCACGCCGCCGCTGGTCCTCGCGCCGGGACATTCTTTCTTGATAGTTCGAACCGCTTCAATAAAGTCGACTGCATAGTTTGCGTGTTCAGGCAGACCCGTGCCGACGGTAAGAATATTTGGGTCGAAGATGATATCTTCGGCTGGAAAACCGTTGTTGGTCAGCAACTTGTAAGCTCGCTTGCAGATACGCACTTTGTTCGCGTAATCGGCCGCTTGTCCCTGTTCATCGAAAGCCATGATGACTGCAGCGGCACCGTGCTGCTGAATGAATTTAGCCTTGCGCAGAAATTCTTCTTCGCCTTCTTTCAAGCTGATCGAGTTCACGATCGGTTTGCCTGGCGAGTGCCTCAGACCGACTTCGAGAATCTCCCATTTGGAGCTGTCGATCATCAACGGAACTTTAGCGACATCCGCTTCATGTGAAATCAAGTTGAGGAAGGTGCTCATCGCGGCGGCGCCGTCGAGCATCCCTTCGTCCATATTTACATCGATCACGTTCGCGCCACCTTCGACTTGCGCGCGAGCCACACGAATTGCGTCTTCGAACTTGCCTTCTTTGATCAGCCTCGCGAACTTGCGTGAGCCGGTCACGTTGGTGCGTTCGCCGATCATTACAAACGGATTGTCTTTGCGGAATACGAGCGGTTCGTTACCTGCGAACTGCGAAGAACGATTTCTGAGTTTGCGACCGCGTGGCGCCACGTCGGCAACGGCTTCACCGATGGCTTTGATGTGCGCGGGAGTGCTTCCGCAGCAACCGCCAACGATGTTCACCCAACCTTGTTTAGCAAAGTCCCGAACGAAGCTGG
>JANPLP010000903.1:0-6935 GCA_031426595.1 Planctomycetia bacterium
CGATGCTGCTGAAGTGGCGAGCAAGTGCAAGCGCGACAATCGAAATAGATCTCACCAAACCTCAGATTCTTGAAACGAAGCTGACCAGCGACGGGCGATGAGTCGTTTCGAACCCACTAACTCCGTAACCCGTTAGCTTGGCGATAGCACTCGTGCATCCGTTCACTGAGTATCTTGAGCACCTCATCGTCGCTGAGCTTGGCCACCATTTCCGCTTCCAACTTTTCACCTACAGCCATCCGAATCGGATAGCGAATGGGGAAGGACGAGGTTCGCGGTAAAGCTTCGAAAGCACCTGTGATAGCGACTGGAACCAAGGGCACTTTGCTTCGTCTTGCAACTGCTAAAAAACCGGGTTTCAAAGGTGCGATCTTGCCATCGCTGGTCCTGGTCCCTTCAGGAAAAACCAGCACCTTCTTACCACCCTTCAGCCGCTTCAGAGTCTCCTTCAAGCCAGCGATACCACTTCGATCGCGATCCAGTTCGATGGCGTCGAGCAGATAGATGACGGTCCCGAGTAATCGGTTGTTGAACAGCGATCGCCTTGCCAAATAGTTCATACGACCGTTAAAAGAGAGCCCAATGAGCACGGGGTCAAAGTGACTTTGATGGGTGCTTAAAACCAACGCGCCACCATCAAATTCCATATTATCGCGGCCGACACAACGAAAATTAAATAGCGTCACCGAAGCAATACGCGCCGTAAAACGCACCGCTCGATAGAAGACGGTCTTCAAACAAGCCTGCGCGCGATCGCTGATTTTCTCCGCCAGTCCAGTCATTCTTTGGACTCTTGAGAGCTGTTGCACGGTTCAGAAAACGCTCCTGCTTGAGGACCGCTGAGCTGCAAAGTGCCGAGTCGGCGTTTGACGATATCTTTCAAGAGCTCAACCACTTCATCGAAGCTCAATCCATCTGTACAAACCTCGATAGCATCATCCGCTTTGCGCAGTGCCCCGACAGGTCGCACTGCATCAGTCGCATCGCGTTGTTCCTGCATCTCAAGAATATCTTCGAAGGTCGCTTCGATCTGCTTAGCCTCTAGCTCCCGCACTCGTCGCCGCGCTCGCTCTTCGGGGCTAGCCACTAAGAAAATTTTGCAAGGCGAATCAGGAAACACCACGGTCCCCTGGTCGCGTCCCTCCGTCACCATACATCGGCCCACTGCGCAGCCTCTCTGGATATTTGTCAACAAAGTGCGCACCGCTTGGTTGTCCGCAACGGCGCGGATGTTCTTCGTTACTTCAGGCTCGCGAATCCGCTCGGAAACGTCTTCGCCATTCATCGTAACCAGGGTTCCATGCAGTTGAATATTCAACCGTTGAGCCACATCGAAGACCGCGGCTTGATCGCCCAAGTCGACACTCGCGCGCAGACAAGCCAAAGTCACGCAGCGGTATAGTGCGCCTGTGTCGAGAAAATCGAAGCCCAGCGAACTCGCCAACCTTCCCGCCACGGTGCTCTTACCAGCACCGGCCGGGCCATCGATCGTTATCACCACACACTGCACCTGATCACACCGATTGTATTGCGAGTTAACTTGTTGATCGCTACTTTTGTTCTGATGCATATGCCACAGCGATTCCAACCAATAAACCACCGAGATGACAAAGGTCAGCCAGTCGCCAACCTGGAACTGCCTCCGAAATGCCGACCGCTAAACCAAATACAATCATGCCTACGAAGATCACCACCATCGGCATGGGGATAACAATCCCCATTTCCGGATGCAAAGTCGATCGAATCCAAATATAACCAAACAAGCCATACACGACGCCTGAAATCCCCACGAAATTCGGCGATCCACGCATCCACTCCGGCGAAAGTCCCTGCAGCAAATTGGGGAACACGGCAAGCATTAAAACGAACAGCGCGAACTTCGGAGTCCCCTGAATGCGTTCCGTTAGTCGCCCCAATGAGACCAACATCAGCAGATTCATCGCCAAGTGCAACATGTTGCCGTGCATAAAAATCGGGGTGATAACTCGCCACAACTCACCACGCTTTAAACTGGCTGCGGGATCGCCGTTGCTGGACTTCAAGGCCGCCGGCTCAACAAAACTCAACTCGTTAACGACCGTTTGCCCCCACTTGTTGTTTTCGCGAGGCTGCATGAATCCGCTGATAAGCGATACAACAGCGGCCAAAATGGCTAAGGTTAACGTTAGCGGAGGAACCGGTCCGCCGAGCATTCGGTTCCCACGCGACATTTCCACGCGGCGAATATTCCGTGCTGCTGCTTGCTTGGCGCGCTGTTCTTCTTCCAGCAAGCGGGCGGCTTCCTTCATCGCCGCATCGTAGCGAGGATCGCTGGGATTAACCAAGAATGCGTCCAGTTCCCGGCGAGCGACAGGCATCTGGTCTTCGTGGCGCACCCACACTTCCCAGCGGTCAGACTCGCCATCGGTCCCTTCAATGTGCGTTTTAATCTTCAGGGTAAGGAGGTAAGCTACGAAGCGTTCGGTCGGCTTGCGTCCGTCGATTTGTCCCAGTGATCGCATCAGTGTTCAACAGTTGTCGAGTAGCAGCGGCTCAAAAGGTCAGAATATAGCCGATTTTAATGGGCACGTTCAGCCTAAATGCGAGCGACAGGGACATCGATTCCAAAAGTGGCGTGGCAAATTGCATAGCAGCACGCGCGGCCACGCTCGCACAACTATACTGTCTCCCAAATATTCTCCCAAATATACTGGGTCGCAAATGCTTACCGAGTCCCAAAATTCCTTCGAACGCGTTCCTAAAGTGATGCAAAGTGCCGCCATGCAACTCGATTTCAAACGTCCTTGCTCCGTCCTAGTCGCTCGACTCTGGGCGTGTTTCGTTCTCGCGTCGCTTGGCTCTTTTCCCGCCTGCATCCGAGCTCAAGATGCGCCGCCGCGCGAGTTAGTCGTGGCGACTTGGAATGTAGAGTGGATGTACGACGATGACCGATCCGATAATCGAAGCGATCTTGCGAAAGAGCAATCCGCACCCAGTAAAGAGTTTTGGCAAACGAAAGTGAGCAGCGTTGCAACCGCGATCGCAGCGATTAATCCAAGCATCATCGCTCTGCAGGAGATCGAAGGGGACCAAACTCTTGTCGCTCTCGCATCTGAACTGCGGCAAAAGCATAACCAAAGCTATCGCTACGCGTTCATCGCCGGATCCGACCGCTTCACCGAACAAGATGTGGGTCTGCTTTTTCGCAATGGGCTCACCCAGTACCGTCGACATGAACAAAATCGGGAAATGTTCGACAGCAACAACTTTTATAATCTGTCGAAGCACCTCGTCGGCGAGTTCAGTTGGAAGTCGATTGCCAGCCCGCTGACACTGATGACAGTTCACATGCGCGCTACCGCGGAAGCCGAAGAGTTTCGGATCAAGCAAGCTCGCTTGGCGAGGCATTGGCTCGAGCCGCAACTGGCGCGCGGCGAGGATGTAATTCTGCTCGGTGACCTGAATTCAGAATTGGCTGTTGGTGAGAGCACCGGAGACATGGCGGAATTGACGGGTAGCGCGAAGCCTCCAGCCATGGTCGATCTTTTGAAATTCGCTCCAGAGTCCCAGAGAACAACACACCTGATCCTGCCCCGCGCCTTCGACCGCATTTTGGCTAGCCAGAGTCTTGTCGACGACGGCCCCGGATCCGATTGGGTCTTCAAGCAAATTGAGGTACGCAAAGATTTGACGATCCGTGGCAAATTAGATGGCCAAGAGCATTGGGATAACCGCTTTGCCATACCCTTGGATGAACTGGACATAAGCGATCACGCACCGCTTGTTGCCACATTCGAGCTGAAGTAAACGAAAGCAAGTGGAAGCAAGCGAAAGCAAGTGGAAGCACAGCGCGACTGAGAACTGTCAGTTAGCTATCAATGCTTTGTCACTCGCAGCCAACTCACACGCCCCATCACCAATAACAAAGCAGTGCTTCCCAAAGTTTTACAGGATTATTCTCGGCAAAAAAATTTTTCGCCCTGAACTGCTATTGGGCAAATCGATTCGACTGTGGTACGGTTTTACCACGACCCACATTAACGCTTCCCAGAGCGTTTAACGATTACTTTTCGCGCTCCGGCAACGAGGCAAATTACTTGCCATTGTCGTTAAGGAGTCATACCGCATTGGCATAGGAGGTGCCCTCATGCAATTAGTTAGCATGGAAGTGAACCGTCACGGTTCCAGCGATCAACTTCACTTGGGAAAACTCTCGCCTGGCTTGAATGCCATTTGTGGACCGAACGGCTCTGGCAAAACAACTTTGCTGAATTGGTTGCGTCAAATGGCGACCGAAACCGCAGCCACCTCACCTTGGTCGGACCGCTCTAATGCAATGCGAGCGCCCCAGTTCGGTACCATTGAGATCCACAACCAACAGAACAACTATCGCGTCACCCAGTCGCCTGACGGCCAAAAGAATTGCCAAGTCGCAGGTGCATTTGACCGAGCAGGTTATCTGTCAAGCGCGGCGACTCCTCTAACACCGGAGCAACAGCGAGCGTTCGGTGAGCTAACCAGTATTCATCATGGCGTAGATAACGTCAGCCGCCTCGAGTCGCTTGCACAACGGCTTGGCATCGACCAACCGACTGTCAACCCAATTGCCAGCGAACGTCAATCTTTGCTGGCGCGACAAAGCGACATCAACGCGCGATTGCGGGCACTTGAAGGAGTGCGTGCGACTCGCGAAGGGCTGCTATCACGTCGCGGGCAGCTCGAAGCAGAATTGCATCGCGTGCAGCGAGAATCTCAGTCACATCGCGGCTACGGAGTGCTCGGCGATCGCGAGCGATTGGAGGATCATCGCAGTGCACTGGCAACGGAACTGCGCGATGTCCGTGCCGAACTCGCCGCACTTGAACGCGACCTCGCTGGTCATCGATCGGGCTGGTCGCTTCGGCGCGGCTACCACGAGCTCGACATCGGCTCGACGTATCGCGAACAGCTCGAACAACTCGACGCTCGCTTGGAACGTTGGCGTCAAACGCTGCGTGATCTCCGCGCCCATCGCGAACGGCTTGAGCACAACGCCACGGACGCTCGCTTGGACAAACAAATCGGCGATCAACTGTCGATTACTAAGACGGCTGACCCTCGCGCTGCACTGCGTTCACTCGAAGCGCAACTGCTTGCCGCCAGCCAGCAACTAGACGCGCTGGTAGATCGCTCAGAACGAACTTACGAGAGCTACCATGCGCAAGCTTCATTGCCTGAGTCGTTGCGAAACATGCAACGCGATTTGTATGAAGTTTGTCAGCAGCTAGCGCGACAAGAATCAACGACCGCTGCTGAATCGCTACTCCAGCAAGCCACGCAACTTGCTCGCAGCGAAGCTGAGTTACTGCAATCGGTTGAGAAGCTCATCGACGAACGCGCCGCGTTGTTGCGCAAGATCGCTGATGAGTATCACCTTTCCATGGACCAATTGACACTTGCATTTGGCGATTGGTGCGAATGCCATGACCACCCGCACCTGTCACAATGGTTGCTGAACGAAGCCCCCGGTGCGCACTCTCGGTCGACCGCGGACAAAAACGCTCAAGAGTTCTACAGCGAGGAAACTCGGCTTTGGGAACAGCGTCGGAGTGCCTTGCAGAATCGCGCGGCTGAACTGCAATCGCAACTTAAAGAGATTGAATCGCAACTTGCCGCTCGCCGACAACCGGAGCCTGCGAAAGCGCTTCGCAGTGAATCTGACGTAGCACGCGATTTGGACAAAGTTATTGCTGACCTGCGGGACCTGGAAGATCGCGATCGACTGCGAGTTGAACTTGATGATATCCGCCGCTCGCTGGCCAAACTTCCCGTCGAAATACTGGCGGCTGACCGCTTTCGACAACTGGTCAACAAACACTTGGATGGCCTCCAAGGCTCGACCATCCAAAGCAGTCGCTATGCAAATGCGCTCCGCTCCAGCAACGGAGCGCACAGCCACACGGCAGTTTACTTGAATGGTCACGCAAGCAAGAGCAACTCTCCGTTTGGCTTGCAGAACACCACCGCGCCGACGCCGGTCGTCGAATTGGCAATGAGATTAGCTATCGCCGAGGCTTTGCTGGAGCGTGGGCAACCGATCAGCCTTCTAGTTGACGGTCCTCTCGATCACTTGACTGCCGAATTGCAACAAAGCGCTGTTCGACACTTGGAAAGCGTCGCAACCACCGGACAACAGGTTGTGCTTTTCAGCAGCGACGAACGCATCGCCGAGCTAGTCCGCAGCGCTCGCGGTTGGGTTGGTTATATGAATGAAATTAAAGTAGCGCGTGCCTCAGCCAAACCTGCGTACGCAGTGCCTAAACCTGCCTACGACGTCAATCGTCAGCTACTTGCTTTCGCGAACGATCATGAAGCTGATAAGTGGTACGAGCCAGTGGTTCCACGCCAGAGGCTGGTTCGTCGCGCGACAGCCGTTTACCAACAGCTAACTGAAGCATCAATGGTTGAGGAATGCCCATCGATCGATGCCACTTCAGCGGCTCGCCTGCGAGCTCTAGGAGTCGATCGTGTCGGCGACTTGCTTTCCACCGATCCTCGATGGCTCGCCGACCACTTGCGTTTAAGTAATGTCACCGCCGACAGCGTGATGCGATGGCAAGCCGAGGCGAAGCTGCTTTGCAGTGTTCCTCAGTTGCGCGCATTTGATGCTCGAGTGTTGGCAGGCGCTGGCATACGTCACCCGCGACAATTGGCTGAGATGCACCCGAGTCAATTGCTAGATCGCGTTGAGCGTTTTCTGGCAACGGATCGCGGCCGCGAAATTCTTCGCAGTGGCAATAGCTACGAACTATCGCGCATCACTGCCTGGATTGCATCAGCGAAAAGTGGGGAGGGGCGCAGTCGTCCATTCGTGTCGGATGCACCTCGACCAACACGGTCAACTCCAACTAACCACCATGGCTTCGATGACGCGACGCGCGATGTGGTCTCGTACCGCACCACCGCATCCGCTCGTC
>JANPLP010000904.1:0-2546 GCA_031426595.1 Planctomycetia bacterium
ATCGATTACCTGCTTGAGTTCGCTAACTACTTGCTCATCCCATTCAGCGAGTCGCCGTCTCGATTGGACCGCTCGCGAATCGCTATATACCACGATAGTCGATTGCCAAGATTTCGAATCTTAACTTGCCCTTCGGAACTGCTACTTCAATGGTGTCGCCCACTTTTTTACCAAGCAACGCGGCACCTACCGGACTAGTCGAAAGAATCTTGCCAGCGTCGTAGTCTTCGTCTCCAGATCCGACAAGCGTAAATTCTTCCTCATCATCGTAAGCCAAATCTCGAACCTTAACCGTTGCCAAAACTGAGACTTCGTTTCGGTTTAACTTGGCAGGGTCAATGATGTAAGCGTTAGCGAGCTTATCTTTGCGCTGATTAATCTTGGCTTGGGTCAGCCCCTGATTCTCGCGCTGCGCATGGTACTCGGCGTTCTCTTTCAAGTCACCTTCGGCCCTAGCTTCAGCAATCTTCTCAGCAATCAAAGGCATCTCAACCGCTTCCAAGTGCTCAATCTCAGCACGGAGGCGATTGTAAGCTTCTTTAGTCATCGGAACCATTTCCGACATCGCAACACTCCCTCACTAACGGATCGTTTTGGGATCAAGGACTGACTCAGCTTCGCGACCTTTTGTCGCTCTAAGCAAAAAAAATACGACCTCTTTCCATCGGCAGAAAAGAGGTCGGCTCAATTCTATCTTCTCATCGCACGCCATACATGCGAACACAAAGGGGTTCGCTAACCTAACTGCTCGTACTCTGATTCCGAAGCGCGCTCTACGCCAAATGCTACCGCCAACGGGAAACTCACACCGCGCACCTTATGCCCAATAGCACCCACGAACGCCTATATAGTTGGAGGTTAGACGCAAGTTGTCAAGCGTCGAGGCCACCCCGACGAGGGGTAAAGGTTAAAAAACGATCCCAGCGAAACGCACCGGCGGAACGACCGGTAAAGTCGAGAGTGGATAACTTCAGCCCAGCTCCCAACCACTGATTTAATTCAAAGTCCTCGCGTTCGTTTGATAAAGCAGCCGCCCACAACCGGGACAATTTACAGGCAATCCGCCGTTAAGCTTGTCGAGCAACTGAGTCGTGAGCGTCTGGTAGCAACCCCCGCAACTATTGGCCTCCAACTCAGCCATCGCATCCTCGCCACGAGCCGCAACGAGGCGAAAGTAATCACGCTTAAAGTCGCCGTCCAACATCGCTTCCACTGTCAGCAATTCACTCTCAACCCGCGCCAACTCGGATGCCACCACCACCATGCGTTCGGTGGTCTGCTTCTCCACTTTCGCAACTTCAACCTTGACCTCTTCAACGAACTGGATCGCAATTTTCAAGGATTCAGCCGTCGAGTCAATCTGATCCAACAACTCAAGCGTCTCGTCCGACAGCACAATGTTGGCTTGATGATCCGCCGCGATCTGCTCCTTGATAGTTTGATATTCCCGGTTTTCCTTAGCCGCGTTTAACTTCGTTTCCCAGGAATGAATTTTCTGCTCACGCTCTCTGAGCAATAATTGCTTGCGGTCCGCGTCCATGCGCATCTGCTTGTGCCGGCCGCGGATTTGCTCAACATTGGCCTCCGCAGCTTGCAATTTTCGCTGCGCCGCAAGAATCGTTTTCGGCCCCCGCTCAAGTTGCCCTTTTAAGTCAGTTTTCTGACGGTTGATGCGATGCAATTGCTGCATCACAGACGCGCTAACGGCCATCGTTGCTCCCGGTGCGTTTAGAAAGTGATCAAAAGGTCCGCCGCCCATGACGCTGCTCACCAGCCCCCTGAACTTGAATCACGGCAGGCGTTTTATCCTAACCTAAGTCACTCAAATTCGATACGGTCGAAACCGCCGCAGCACAGTTCGCAGTTTGGAATTCGGCCAAACAACTAACACCCAAGCCACCTCAGCCTCAGCCTTGCCAGTTTCTGCCCCCACGGTCGAACTGAACCAAAACTTAAACTAGTCCTTTGTCCAGAACTAGTGATTTGTCCAGATTTGATTTTAGGGCTGATCATATTTGGGTGGCCCGCCCTGAGGCATTGCGAAGGGCGTGATTTGAGCGACATCCGCCACGCCCTTCGCAAAGCCTCAGAGCGTGCCACCCTAAAATTAAGCTGTAACGCTGCACTAAGCACATGTACCTGAATCATTCGAGTTAATAATCAGCCGGAACGAGCTAGCGTCCGGTTTCTGCTATTCAGTTAAACCGAAAGACTGTCGTCGACGTGCGTAGATCATCATCGTCTTAACATCCTTGTGGCCCAATAACTCCTGCACCGTGCGAATGTCTGCTCCATCTTCGAGCAGTTTCGCGTTTCGTAAGGAACAGGCAGTCAGTAACTGTCGTAGCGAACTGTCGTAGCGGATTTCGTTAGAAATTCGATCCACAAGAGTTTTTGCGAATCCCAATGCGGTGGCGGTATAGTTACTCTCCAATCGATACTAAGCACCAAGGACAGGTGCTCGCGCGCTTTCGCCCGCTCCAGCCACGGCTTTCTCCGCTGCAGCGATCTCGGTCAACTTTTGACGAATCGGTAAAAATTGAACG
>JANPLP010000905.1:0-2581 GCA_031426595.1 Planctomycetia bacterium
CGGCGTTCGGGTGGTACGTCCATTTTGTCTTTGAATGATTGCTCCAATTGGTTGTAGCTGGCACTCATTTTGTTTTCGAAAACGTCTGCCATGGCAACCAATTTCAAATTCCCCTCGGGGACTGAAAGTGCGTTGGAGGCGGCGCCTGTGCCGCGACCGCCGCAGCCTACGAGAGCCACTTGAATAGTGTTGTTCTCGGCAGCATGCACGGCCATTGAGCGAGTTGTTAAAGTCGCCGCAGCCGCGGTGACAATACCGCTGGTCTTCACGAAACTGCGTCGCGAAGGGGTGATGATGGATTTAGATTGAGTCATCGAAAAGTCTCCGGTGGGTGGGAACAGGTAGGGTAATGGGTCAAACGGTGCAAAGCCCATTGTGGCTTCGCAGTTTCTTGCATACTGGGTCGCTATTATTCTTGTTTTCCGCCGACACGTTCCACTTGAACCGGCTCGGATTTTTCCCAGTGATTCTCTTTCTCTTCATCGGTCGGCTCATGCAGCGGCCGCACGACACGGAATCCTACATGCAATGCGTCTGTAAGATACCAAATACTGACAGGAGATTGCGGGTCCTGTGCAATCCAGTCTTCTGTCGATCCTTCGCGCGCTGCACTGCGAAGATCCGCCGCTTCCTTGTCCCAGCCTCCGCCGCGCACGACACGTGGGTAAAGTGTCTTGGGTACAGCTAAAGGGTCTTTGGACACCTTGCTGAATTCAGCGTAGCCCTTTTCGTCATGTTGATCGAGCACCCATTCCGCCACGTTGCCATGCATATCGTAAAGGCCCCAGGGATTGGGTTTCTTCTTGCCCGCTTTCTTATATCCGTCTTCGGTGTTCTCAGAAAACCATGCATAGTCATCGATCAAGGAAGGATCATCGCCAAACGAATAGGCGGTGGTTGTCCCTGCACGGCAAGCGTACTCCCATTCCGCTTCGGTGGGCAAACGATAGTAGCGGCCTGTCTTCGCGCTCAGCCACTTGCAGAAAGTTCGGGCTGAATGCTGCGTCATACAGATTGCAGGAAATCCACGCTTCCCCATGCCGAACGTCATGTCGGTGTAAGGCTTCGTCGGCTGGCTGAGCTGATATTTGTCAGCCAATGCGTCTCGTGGTGACAGTTGCAGATTTAACACCCCGCGACGATATACATCCAAGTCCGATGCCCAAACATCGTATGAATTCCAAGTGATTTCAGTCTTACCCATCCAGAACGGAGAGATTTCGACTTCATGTTGCGGGCCTTCATCGGAGCGCCGGCCCTCTTCATCTTCCGGGCTGCCCATGGTGAACTTGCCACCAGGAATTGGAACCATATCTATCGTCGCATCGGTTTGCTCAATCACCTCCGCGTACGGCTTCATCTCCTGTTCCGTTTTCGCCTGGCTATCTTTCACTTCAACGGGCGGCAATTCCTCCTGGGCTCTTAAATAGTTGCCGTTGAAAACCGCTACAACGCCTAGCACAGCACATAAAACACTCGTTTGAAAACGCGAGCATCTCCCCAAACTCAACATGAATCACCTAAAACTCGAACGTGGAACGAAAAGACACTCATTTGTCTGCGGTCGCATTATAATCAAACCCGACGGGCTCGAGACGCCACCTTGATGAATACTAACCCAGACTTCCTCTCTGAAAAGTCGACAGTACGGGGCCGACGCTTCAGTACAGTGGCGTACACTCGCTCGCTTCATAACCGCGGTTGACAAAGTTTTCATTAGTGCTCGCATTTAGCACGTTAATCGCTATAAATTCTGGCGACTGAAACACTAGCGAGGCTACTTCAGACTCTGTGCCCGGAGGGAAAAAGTCGTCGCTTCGACACTTGAGGGCGGCCCACTGCCGGAACACATTTCCGCAGCTCCAGTGTCGATCCGGCACGTTCCCGCGACAGTGGAACGAACTTACTTGGCCCTCGCCGCCTGTTGAGACAATTTGGACCACATAGCTCATTGCGCTGGAACAAACGCTTACATCAGAGTCGTCATTGCAACTCGCGATCTACTCACGCGTCGCCGCTGGGGTGGCGTTCGTCTCCTGCTCGCCGACCGGATCCATCGCACTTAGTGCTTTGACAATTTGATGGTCGTCTCGTGGCGGAACGAATTTTAAATCAACCAAAACTTTTTCGCCAACAATGGAACATAGAATTGCAGGTCCTCGCTCACCGCTCTGAAGGACACTCAGTAGCGTTGCGGGGTCCTTACGAGGAGTCAATGATAGTGCGACGCTGGAAAAGCTGTAGCGATTCCAGGGTGAAGCGCCGAGAGGGTTGCTTCGTTCAATAGCTTCTGCCGACGCTACATGCACCGAATTGTTGATCTGAATGAGCAACCGCTTGGCGCGCTCTTTCAAATTAGCGATGTCGGTGTGGAGCAAATCGACCACACCTGTATCAAGTGGTGTCGCGAGCGAAACACGGGCAAAAGCTGTAAGTGCAGCAGCGAGTGCAGCTCCACGCAGCGCATAACCCTGAGCGATCGCAGCGTTGCGACACACCTTAATAAGTTTTGTCGAGCCTGCGAGGCATGCGCCTGCGGGCCCAGCAATGAAACCGTCGAGCGGCAAGATGATGGCCGTCG
>JANPLP010000906.1:0-1985 GCA_031426595.1 Planctomycetia bacterium
CTCCGACTCCTCCCCCCAAACCACCACCACCTGCTGCGCCGCCGCGTGATGCCACGCCACCACCGGCCATCGCCATGGCACCGAGTGCATCGAGGTCGTAGTCGCGAGGGATTGGCCATTGTCCGGCTGGAAGTAGACCACCAGTGTAGAAGAATTCGGTGTCGCGGGATTCGATCAATACAATATCGCCTTCTTCAAGAATCACATCTTGTGGGCGGATGCTTGGCAATACACCAGCCGGTAATCGCAACGGGATTCGGAGAACGGTTGGATCTTCGGGCATCGGAGGCGGGCAGCCGCATGGATCACAATGTGAAGCCACGATGGATGCGTATTGTTGCATGAAGGCCATACGCGCTTGTTGGTCAGCGCGGCTGCTGCGGAGAATCTTCACTTCATTCTTGGCGCTGACCCCAGGCAAACCGCCGGTTTCCACTAGAGCGTTGAGGATGTCATTTTTGTAAGCATCCAACTTTAGCGATTTGCCGCTGGCGCTGTAGTCTGTAGATGCAACACCGCGGCCCGTTTGATTAAGCTGAGCATTCATCGCACCGTTCTGCTGAGCTTGATCTTGGCGGAGCACGACCACGTTGATCTGGCGTTTCTTGATTACCGTCACGATTGGGCTGATGCGGCGCGTGTCATCCTCTTTGAGGATCTTTGCGTCGATGTAAGTCTTGCGTATCAAGTCGCGAGCTTGATCCTCGGTCAGACCTGAGACCTTGATCGGCTTCACCAGCGGCAGCGAGATCATCCCGTCTTCGAGCACGGTGATAGGAAAACCGGTCGCAGGTGGCAAGTCACTTTTCTCGGTTGGAAAGTGAACTGGCGGTGGTTCTGGTACAGTATCGGGCTCCGCGTACGGAAGGATCCGATCAACTGTGATCCCTAGAATATCTCCAGGGCCGAGTATGTATTGGCGAGGTGACTCCTGAGCCAAGAGACTGATGTCGATCGGGATGAGATCGTTTTTAGTCTCTTGGAAAAACTGGGGAGGCAGCCGACGAGCGGGGATGCCTTCGATGGGTTGCGTCAAGCTGGTGCAACCGATTAGTGCTGGGCTGCTCGCTACGGCCGCACCGATCAGGAGCATGCGTCGCCAGCCGCGGGCCAGTCGATACTGGACTTGAGCCGAGTCATGTTTTTTGACCATGTTTAACATCCGAGAACTCATGGCACTTAGCCTCGTTTACTCTGCGACCGCCGAACGTATGCTCGGCACATCTGAAATCTTAGGACAAAATGTTCGGGTGACTGTTCCAGCAACTGAGCGTCGCTAGGCACTGGTCACTGCCTCTTCAATTACTTCGATTGAGTTTCGTTACTTAGTTACCCAGCACCGGCATTGGAACGACAGTGGGTTCGCCCATCGACATTGGAACAGGAGTTCCTCGCATGGTCGAAGGTACGGAGTTCGGAACCACGGCCGAGCCTTCAGGAATCGGATACACGTGAGGCCCAGGAGGCAACACGCCCGCTTGCTGATACTCGCTCTGCAGTCCAGACGATAATTGCAACTGCGTATAGTTGCCGATTCCGTCTTCTTCAGCCGCTCGGGCGCCTTGTGGGTAACCAGAGAACCAAGCTGACGTCCGAGCTTGACCTTCACCTGACTGAAATTCCCAAGTCCAGTAGGACCGAGGAGGCATCGCCGGTGTGCAGCCGTTACTTCCGTTGGCTACGTCTTCGTAGCCTTGACGGAAGCCCGTGGCAAAGTCTGCGCTGTAACGTTCGTTACAAAAATGGTGTTTGCGTTTATGCCAAGCTTTGGTGGACAGATTGCGGTTCCGCATCACCAATACGGCTTCATTCCATGAGTCGCTGTACGTCATTGTTCGATGGGCATTGTGCACGAGAGTGCAACCCGATGAACACGTCAGTACAACGATCAGGGATGCAGCTAACAGCTTCCCTCGGTGCAGCCGAGACTTTGCGCGCTGGCAAATCTGCGGCGAAACATTCGATGTTAGCAACATCGTGTCGAC
>JANPLP010000907.1:0-4657 GCA_031426595.1 Planctomycetia bacterium
GTTGAATGTTGGTCGGCACTCGCAATCCGAGCTTGTCAAAGTCGATGGCTGGGTTGGCGGTTTCAAAATTTAAATGAGCCGGGATGCGCTGATGGTGCAGCGACAAGGCAACTTTAATCAAGCTTGCCATCCCCGCACCCGCCTCGAGATGGCCGATGTTTGTTTTGACTGAACCGACCCAGCACGGTTGATTTTTGGGGCGACCTTCAGAGAGAACGCGAGCCAGCGCGTTGGCTTCAATTGGATCTCCGACTGCCGTCCCCGTCCCATGCGCTTCAACGTATTGAATCTCCGATGGTGCAATCCCTGCTTGTTCGCAAGCCGATCGCAACAACTCCGTTTGCGCCTCTTCACTCGGGACAGTTAGCCCCTGCGTGCGACCGTCTTGGTTCAAAGCTGTCGCGCGGATCACTGAGTAGATGCAATCACCGTCGCGCAGCGCATCGGCCAGCGGTTTTAGCAGCACCATGCCCGCCCCTTCGCTGCGCACATAACCGTTCGCGCGGGCATCAAAGGTCTTGCAACGACCATCCGGCGCGAGCACTCCCAATTGACTGAACGCGACATAGAAGTCAGGAAGAATGAGCGCGTTCACTCCGCCAACCAGCGCCATCTTCGAGTTGCCATTCCAGATGCTCTCGCAGGCCAAGTGAACGGCGACCAGGGATGACGAACAAGCGGTGTCGACAGCGACGCTCGGTCCGCGCAGATCGAAGCAATACGAGATTCGATTCGCTGCGATACTCGACGAGCCGCCCGTATTGCTGTAAGCGCTAATCACTCCGCGATCTTCCGAGCTCAGCCCCGCGACCACGTAATCGAAACTTGAGATGCCAACAAAAACAGAAACCTTTTCTCCAGCGATTCTTTCCACCGGCTGGCCAGCATCCTCAAGAGCTCGCCAAGCCACTTCGAGCAACATGCGTTGCTGAGGGTCCATGGCTGCCGCTTCCCGCGGCGAGATCCCAAATAATTGCGGATCGAACTGATCGATGCCTCGAACATAGCCGCCCCAACGACTCTGAGTTTTGCCCGGCGCTGGCTCCGCCGAATAGAACTTTTGCAAATTCCAACGATCTGCCGGGGTCTCCTCGATCGCATCGCGACCCTCTTCCAGCAGTCGCCAGTAATCCTGCCACGTCTCCACTCCGCCAGGCAAACGGCAACCAATACCGACGATTGCAAGCGGCTCATTCCTCGAGCTGGCTGAAATTTTTGACTGGCGATCGCTGGCGGTAAGTTGTTGTCGATGTTGCATTTTTGACTGCTTTTTGAAAACTCTTCGCCAACGACCCCAGACCCTGGTGCAATATCAAGTTTTGATTTAAGGGTGGCAGCGGAAACGTGAGACTCCTGCCGCCCCCCTAACTCTGCTCAGCAGGAGCATCATTCTCCTGAACCCAGAATCAAATCTCGACCAAATCCCAGTCGATATCGAGCATCCCAAATTTAAATATCGCCTTCAACGCAGACTTCTAAGCCAGTTTCCGTGAGTCCACGATTACAAGCAATGAGTACTGATGAGTACTCACGCAAGTTAGCATCGGAAACCGTTTACTGCAGCTAGTTCGCATTCGAATGCCGTGTTCAACAACCCCATTCAAAAACCCAATTCAAAAACCCTCGCAAACGACGCTGCTGCCATGCCTAATCTCCGCAAGCAGCCCAACTCCCAGTCGTGGCAGTTTACGTGCCATCTTCCGCCGAGCAGATGCAAGCTAAGAATTTGCTAATGTCGCTCAAATCACGCCCTTCGCAAAGCCTCAGGGCGTGCACCCAAATATGTCCCACCCTAAATTTAAATCTGGACAACGCACTCGGAAGTATAAATGTTTATAAATGTGTCAGTTTCGGTCCTCGCCCTTCACAAAGCCTCCGAGCGTGCCACTCTAAAATTTAATCTGGACAGAGCACGAGTCTCGTTCAACCCAATCATATTGACTCACCTGCAGTCGAAACGATTCGCTTGTGATCCCCACCGAGCCACCCCGCGTGGTGGATTGCAATTTCCATGTGTGCTATTCTTATTCAGTCTTCAAACAAGCGTTGCTTTGGCATCAAACAAGCGTTGACGAAACCGGGGCAGCTTCGTTATCCTTTGGGGTTCTGATTGGGCCGCCGAGCGTCGGTGGTCGATGAAGTTGTCTTCCGGCAATTCGCTGCGAAGGCCAAGGATAATCACATATTGGGTCTAACGAACGGCTGAAGGTTCCGCCTAAAGCAACGGAACCTGTGCACCCGTAGATCGCCTTCAACAGGCGACTGGCGGTCGACTGAAGGTCGAATCGTGCATGGCTGATGGACCAGAAGGACAATTTGATGGAAGCTGAATTCGTAAAGAAACTTGTCGAAGCTGGGGTACACTTCGGTCACCGCGTTAGTCGCTGGAACCCGAAGATGGCACCCTACATTTACGGCAAAAAGAACTCGATCCACATTCTCGATATCCGCGAAACTCTCCGCGGTTTGCTGCGCGCCAAGAAGTATCTGAATCAGGTCGCCGCAGGCGGTAGCTTAGTCCTATTCGTAGGCACGAAGCGTCAAGCCTCTGAAACGATCCAAGAGCAATCGCTTCGCTGCGGAATGCCTTTCGTTTCCGAGCGTTGGTTGGGTGGAGCCCTCACCAACTTCCGCACCATTCGCAGTCGGTTGACCCGTCTCGAGCAGCTCGAGAAGATCATGAGCACCGATGAAATCAATACTTACTCGAAAAAGATGCAATCCGCTTTGAATCGCGAGTATCGCAAGATCTACCGCAACTTGAACGGCCTCCGCACCCTGAACCGAATTCCAGAATGCCTTGTCATTGTGGATCCAAGCAAAGAGAAAAACGCAATTCGCGAAGCCAAGCGATTGGGCATTACAACCGTTGCGTTGATCGACACCGATTCGGATCCTGAATCGATCGATTTGCCGATTCCAGGCAACGACGACGGTATCCGCTCGATCGAACTGATCATCGGTCAACTGGCGGACGCTGTGTTGGCAGGCAAAGCTCAGAATCCAGAAGTTCAGAAGCAACGTGGCGGCGTCACCAACGCTCCAGCCATCACTCCTGAAGAACTGCAGAAAGTTGAAGCAGAAGTCTAAATCGGACTTTGAAACAACTGCTTCGCCGCCTAACTTGGCTAGGATAAAGCACTTGTTTCCTCGATAACTTCGCTTACTTTCATCGGTCGTAATCAACACGTGAAACCAGTTGGCTGACCGTACAGCGTCAGCCAACTGATCACCTTCATCTCATAGCATCCGCTCGCTCTGTTGCGAGCCACAGAATTTGGAATGGTAAAGGGACACGATGAGTATTTCAGCTAGTGACGTAGCGGAACTGCGTAAGTCAACAGGTGCAGGCCTGATGGACTGCAAGAAAGCCTTACAAGAGTCGAACGGCGATTACGAGGGAGCCTTGGATTATCTTCGCAAGAAGGGGCAGAAAGTTGCCGAAAAGCGTGCTGACAAAGATGCCAATGAAGGCGTTGTTGTCACGCTGGTGGATGCCACTGGCAAGTCCGGAGTGGTCCTGGCGCTGAGCTGCGAAACAGACTTCGTGGCGAAGAACGAAATCTTCATCGATCTCGCTAACAAGCTGGCCAAAATGGCTCTAGACAGCCAAGTAGACTCGACAGCCGCTTTGATGGCGCTCCCCTTCGAAGCGATGACAGTCGAAGAAAAGCTGGTCGATCAAACCGGTAAGACCGGCGAGAAGATCGTCGTTTCAGCTTTCCATCGCATGTCCGGTGATCACCTCTCGACCTACATCCACGCTGGTGCCAAGATCGGCGTTTTGCTGTCTTACAAGGACGGCGGTAAACCCGACGCGGATCAGTTTTTCCGCAGCGTCGCCATGCACATCGCCGCCATGAACCCGTCGATCATGAACTACTCCGAGTTCGATCCGGAATTGGTTGCAAAAGAGACTGAATCGATCATCAGCCGCATTAAGATCGAAAACGAAGACTTTGCTCGCCTGGGCAAGCCGCTGAAGAACGTGCCGACTTATGTTAGCCGTCAACAGTTGACCCCTGAAGTGCTTGCAACGGTCGAGAATGCGATCAAGGACGAACTGAAGGCCGAAGGGAAACCCGAAAAGATTTGGGACCGCATTCTGCCAGGTAAGCTCGAGCGCTTCATCGCTGACAATACGCTCTTGGACCAAGAACGTTGCTTGCTGAATCAGTTCTTTGCGCTCGATGACACAAAGACCGTCGAAGCAGCGATCAAAGACTTCAGCCCAACAGCCGAACTGGTCAACTACAAGCGCGTTGCCGTACGCTAACTTGCGGGCTGCTAGCTCGCACAGTTCGCTGGAAACGTCGTTCGAATGCTGCGTGTAACTCTCGATAAACCACATCGGTATTTACGGGATGATAAGGCGGGCGTCCGGATGCATTTTGCGGAAGGACGCGGCCTACACAACGGCCGATAGATTCCTACGGCCGGTTCTAATGTAGCTCTAAATCTCTCGACACTCCGCTTGAGAAGGAAGGTCGCTTAACTTCTAAGTGCCGATGCGAACACATGGTTCCATCAGGTGTTTCTTTCTCGAACCAGTCGACGTAGACTACTTTGTCCGTTTGTTGCTTTGACGCTTCCTGATGGGCACTTCAGGCTTATAGAAGCTGCCAATAAATAATGTTTCCTCGGGCGGCGCGTTGGC
>JANPLP010000908.1:0-3324 GCA_031426595.1 Planctomycetia bacterium
ACTCAGCAGTTGATCCCGTTGTTGATTGGAATTGTTTCTTGCTTCGCGATTGGGACGCTAAAAGGCGAAGAACCGAAACTGCGAGACCTGGATAGTCACTGCCCATTCGTACCGCCGACGGAAATGAGAGCTTGGGAGCAACGCGCTAAGGATTTGCAACTGCAACTGAACGTCAGCCAAGGGTTATGGCCCAAGCCCGAACTCGATCCAGTCAAGCCGACCATTTATGGCAAGATCGAGAAAGACGATTACACCATTGAAAAGGTCACGTTTGAAAGTTTGCCAGGCCTCTATGTCACCGGCAATCTTTATCGACCTAAGCAAACCGAACCAGGAAAATTACTTCCTGGCGTTTTATGCCCACACGGACACTGGGCGAATGCGAGATTCTACGAAGCTCCCCAGGGCGAAGTAAAGCAACTTTTGGCGACCGGTGCAGAACGGTTCGAGACTGCCGCTATAAATCACATTCAAGCTCGATGCGTTCATTTGGCACGAATGGGTTGCATTGTTTTTCACTGGGACATGCTCGGCTACTGTGACAGCCAACAGATTAGTTTTGATCGCGCGCACCGCTTCGCAAAACAACCTGCTGAAACGGAGCAAAAGGACGATGGCTGGTTGCTGTTTAGCCCCTTGGCCGAAGCTCATTGCCAATCGGTACCTGGCTTGCAGACACTAGCCGGCCAGCGCGCGGTCGACATGCTGCTAAGCCTGGGTGATGTCGATCCCAAACGCATTGCAATTACTGGCGCTAGCGGCGGCGGCACACAATCTTTCATCGGTGCCGCCCTCGATCCTCGCATCAGCCTAGCGTTTCCCGCGGTGATGGTCAGTACAGGTATGCAAGGTGGATGCACTTGCGAAAACTCATGTTGGTTGCGAGTTGGAACGAACAATGTTGAGATCGCTGGATTAATCGCCCCCCGACCGCTAGGTATGACTGCGGCGGACGATTGGACACGCACCATGCCGAAAGATGGATTCCCTGAGCTCCAGAAACTTTACGGACTCTTCGGAGCCGAAAAGAAAGTGGCTCTGTTTCCTGCCCTTCACTTTGGCCACAACTATAACCATGTCAGCCGCGTCGCCATGTATGGATGGATGAGTGACCATTTCGGACTGGGCTATGAAAAGCCTGTTCTGGAAAGAGATTTTGAGTTGACGAAAGGGTCGGAACTGACTGTTTGGGATGCGGCCCATCCACAACCTGCCAGTGGTGAAGAGTTTGAACGCAAGTTGATGAAGAGCTTCGCCACCAACGTAGATAGCGTCATGAAGGGATTGCTGAAAGGTGATCGCCAGCAGCGGTCAGAGCTGAAAGAGATTCTCCGCGGCGGGTGGCGAGTATGCTTGGGTTTAACTTCTTTTCCTTACACTGCTGCCAAAGCCGAGCAAGCCGCAGGTGGCTGGAAGCTTGCGTCGGAGCACGATGGTCAGTGGACCGTTAAAGAAGCACCCGCCGGTGAATCCGCTAAGCTGAGGATTGTAATCCGCGATAAAGCGGAACCACAAAAAGTAACGGCTTCTTGGACCGTAGAGCTTGCAGGCAACTCCCAAACCGAACAGCCTTTGGTTAGCAATCCACGTTTGGCAGCCGCATTCACCTACGCTTATAACTTGCCACAATTTTCAAAACGTGCGAGGCAGTTAGGCGCAACCGTCGCTTGGATCAGCTCGAGTAATCCAGATAAACAAGTGGTGATCAGCGCTGCAGGCGATGAAGCCGCGCTGGCAGCCGCTGCCATGGTCTGCGCCGAGCAGTTGAACGGCAACGCAATCGCCAACGTCAGCTTGCAACTCGACGCGACCGGCTTCCGCTTTGCCAAAGCGACCTCCATTCGAGACTCCAATTTCCTTCCAGGCGCGGCTCGCTACTGGGATCTTCCCGGCTTGGTCGCTTGTATGCGATCGACTGCCGTGATTAAGGATCCGTCGCAAGCCGAATTCGATGCAATGCAACTTCTTGCTAAAGAGTAGCCGCACATGGTTCGATTTAACTCGGCAGTTTTCCTAGCAGGCGTGGCGGTCAGCCTTTGGTCGAATGCAGCCACGGGGACTGCACAAACGCCTGCCACGGAGAGTGCGCCGAGTCGGATTGAGAGACAAACTCAGGAGCAAGTGCCGGTTCAAGCACCAGCCCAAGTTGACGGATTGACGATGCTGGCAGCGATGGAGCAAGCAACCACCGCGGCAATCGCTAAAGCAGAACGTTCGGTAGTTGCCATCGCTCGTGTTCAACGCGGACAAGTTCCCGCGGCCCGCGTCATGGAGCTGCGTATACCTGAGAATGGAGGATTTGAAGCGCTGCCCGACAGCCCGGATTTTGTTCCCTCGCAATTTGGTAGCGGGGTCGTGATCAGCGAAGATGGCTTCATCGTTACATGTGCTCATGTCCTCGATGACCCGCGACAGAATGATTACTACGTGTGGTTAGACAAGCGAGTCTACTCGGCAACGGTGGTCAGCAAACTGGCTCAAGTTTACGCGGCTGATCCATTTACCGATCTGGCCGTGCTCAAAATCGATGCAAAGGGGTTGACCCCGATCACTTATGCAAAGAATTCGCAACTGAAAAAAGGTCAGTTCGTCATCGCGCTTGGCAACCCCTACGCTATCGCCCGCGACGGTCAAGCAAGCGCAAGCTGGGGGATGATCTCAAATCTTAATCGCGTTGCGCCAGCAGATGCACCGGAGAACAACACCGTCGCTACCAAGGAGAGTTTGCATCAATTCGGAACGTTGATCCAGACGGATGCCAAGTTGAATTTGGGGACTAGCGGAGGCGCATTGATAAACTTGCAAGGCGAAATGATTGGACTGACCACTTCGCTTGCTGCCGTCAGTGGATTTGAGCAATCAGCAGGATTCGCACTTGCAGTCGATGAGATGTTTCTAAGAGTTGTGGAGTCCTTGAAAGCGGGAAAGCTGCCCGAGTTTGGATTCTTGGGAATTCAGCCGGAAGACCTGAGGGAGGTCGATTTGCAACGTGGATTGCGCGGCGCCAAAATTGCGACTGTGGTGCCCGGCTTGCCCGGCGATCTCGCAGGCTTGCAGTCCGACGATGTGATCGCTCAAGTCAACTCCCGGTTGGTTCAAAATCGTAACGATCTTTTTCGCGAACTGAGCAAGTTGCCGGCTGGCGACGAAGTGAGCTTACTCGTCGAACGCCCGAAGAACTCATCGCGCGGAACAGATGTGTTGACATTGAAGGCCAAGTTAAGCAAAAAATATGTCTCCACCACACGTCCCAGCTATGCGATCAATGGTCCTCAAAAGTGGCGAGGCATGTTGGTAGAGTATGCGACCGCTGTTCCGTCTGAG
>JANPLP010000909.1:0-3397 GCA_031426595.1 Planctomycetia bacterium
GCAAGTGTCGCTCATATCACGCCCTTCGCAAAGCCTCAGGGCGTGCCACCCAAAAGAGCCTCAGGGCGTGCCACCCAAATGCGATCAACCCTAAAATTAAAATGTGACAGAGCCCTAGATGGCAGTTACTGGATGGCGAGCATTAAACGGCTGGCCCCGAGTATAGGAAGGTTCAAAGGAGAAGCGATGCGAATCAAACGAATCCTGGCCCTTTGCGGCTTAGCAGCAATCTGCGGATGCGGGCCTACCACGACTGCTTCGCGGGAAACTACGGCGGACGAAAAGGTCGCTCTGAAGCCCATCGTTAATAGTCTTGAAGACCAGGTAGCCGGTGAAGCGACCGAGCAGGCTGCAGATGACGATACGAAGTCAACCAAGTCATCCAAGTCGCCAGATTCAGGCGCTGAAGCGGCTGTCAAAACGAGTGATAGCAAGAAAGTCGAAAAGAAGATGCCAAGATTCAATGAGCTTACCTCGCAGGAAAGCTACGTGATCCTTAATAAGGGAACAGAGCGAGCTTTCACGGGCGAATATTGGGAAACCAAAGATGCGGGAACTTATGTTTGCCGTCGCTGCAACTCGCCCTTGTACAAGAGCACGGACAAGTTTGAGAGCCACTGCGGCTGGCCGAGTTTTGATGATGAGATCAAGGGTGCCGTGAGACGCGAGACGGACGCAGACGGCTCAAGGACCGAGATTCTATGCGCGAATTGTGGTGGGCACTTGGGCCATGTGTTTCTCGGTGAACGATTCACTAAAAAGAACACTCGCCACTGCGTCAACTCGCTTTCTATGAAGTTGATTGCCGAGGGGAAAGAATTGCCCGCAGTTATCAAAGCAGCGGATGTAGAAGCGGCGGAGAAGAAAGCTGCCGAACTAAAAGCTGCTGAGACGAAGGCTGCATCGGATAAAGCTGCTGCTGATAAAGCGGCGTTACCTAAAGATTCCAAGTAGAAAGCCTTCGGATGCGAGTCGTGATTTTGCCGGGGGCCGACGAAGTAAGTCGACGAGCCGCGAACCTGATTGTTGAGTGTGTAAATAAGAAGCCGACGGCAGTGCTTGGGCTAGCGACAGGCGGCACTCCTCTGGGAACCTATGGCGAATTGATTCGGGCCTACACTGCGGGTCGCGTTTCGTTTAGGGAAGTAACTACATTTAACTTAGATGAGTATGTTGGTTTGGCCCCGGGGCATTCGCAGTCGTATCACTATTTCATGCGCGAGAATCTGTTTTCCAAGGCAGATTTTGATCCAGCCAAATGCCATGTTCCGAACGGGCTGGCTGAGGACTACAACGTTTACTGTGAATTCTACGAACAGAAGATACGCGAGGCGGGAGGCATCGACCTGCAGTTGCTGGGGATTGGCAGCGATGGCCACATTGCGTTCAACGAACCCGGTTCTTCGCTTGCAAGTCGCATGCGTTTGAAAGGGTTAACGGAGCAGACTCGCCAGGACAACGCAAGGTTTTTCGGCCCAGGGGAAGTGGTGCCAAATTTGGCAGTCACGATGGGAGTCGGTACAATTTTGGACGCAAACCATATCCTGTTGCTGGCAACTGGGGCGAACAAGGCTGACGCTGTGACTACGTTTATTGAAGGACCTGTGACGGCGCAGGTCCCCGCCTCCGCATTACAACTCCATCGGCGAGTCACCGTTTTGCTTGACGAGTTGGCGGCGGAAAAGCTGCAGCGTCGCGATTACTATCAGCAAGTCGAACGGATTCAAATACAAGTTGAAACACGGCGGGCAGTGACACAAGTTGCATCCTAGGCCGAAGCGAGATAAAAACTGCGAAGGGTGACCATGCAAGACTTTACAGATCCCTCAGCGCCTCATTACATTCAGCGCCGCGACTTCGTGAAGAGCTTATCGGCTGCAGCGACCGCGGCCTTAATGACAGGTGCTCCGAGAAACGTGTTCGGCTCGGATGCGATCGAGCACCCCAAGGCGACCGCCGACGCTTGCATTCTCTTATGGATGGGGGGCGGCATGGCAGCCCCTGATACCTTTGATCCCAAACGCTACGAACCGTATCGCGAGGGGCTAGAGGTCGCTCAGATGCTAAGTACCTTCCCAGCGATCGACACGTCCGTTGATGGGTTGAAGATATGTGAAGGGCTGGAAAATATTGCGCAAGTTATGGATCGCGCGACACTCATTCGATCGGCTGTTCAAGCTGACTTGGGAAGCATTCTTCACTCACGCCATCAGTATCATTGGCATACGGGCTATGTGCCTCCGCAAACGGTCGCTTGTCCTCACATCGGCAGTTGGATCGCCAAGGTCCTGGGGCCTCGAAACCCAGTGATTCCTGCCTTCATCAACATCGGACAGCGATTGGAGGGTGTGGGTGAAAGCGAGGAACTAAAGGCGTTTACAACTGCTGGATTTTTTGGATCGGAATATGGCCCGATGAACTTGCCGTATCCTGATCAAGCGGCGGCATCGGTGCGGCCACCGGAAGGGATGACCAGCGAACGCTTTTCCAACCGCGATCGGCTTTTCCGTAAACTGCTGGATCGCAGCCCGAATCGCGAGGTGATGAGCGACTATCAGCAAGAATCCGTTTTGCGATCGCTCGACAACGCCTACCGTTTGCTGAGCGCACCAGAGCGAACCGCTTTTGACATTGCATTAGAGCCCAAGGAGAGCTTTGCGAAGTATGCCACGGGTCGTTTCGGTCAAGGTTGTTTGTTAGCGAGGCGATTGGTCGAAGCAGGCGCTCGATTCGTCGAAGTGACCACGGAGTACGTACCGTTTTTGCATTGGGACACGCACGCTGATGGGCACACTACAGTGGCTCGCATGCATCAGGAAATGGATCGTCCTATCGCGCAGTTAATCCTCGACCTAGAGCAGCGTGGTCTGCTCGATCGCACCTTAGTGATCATCGCTTCTGAGTTCAGTCGCGATGCGCTGATGGAGGGGCAACCGGGTTCGACAGCCACAGATCAGGCTACTGTAAAAGTGGATAAGATTGGTGAGATGAAGCACTACGGACTGCACCGGCATTTTACTGGTGGAACCAGCGTAGTGATGTTCGGCGGTGGGATGAAGCGGGGCTTTGTATACGGCGAAACGGCTCCCGAGCGTCCTTTGATGGCGATCAAGAATCCGGTCTCCATCGAGAATTTGCACGCCACTATCATGACAGCTCTCGGAATTAGTCCCAAAACGGGGTTCGACATCGAAGGTAGACCGTTCTATGTGACCAAAGATGCCAAAGGCGAAGCGGTCCGCGAACTGTTTGCTTAACGGTCGCTGGCTGAACGGAGGCTAACTGGCGGGCTATAATGGACTCTTAGCTGTGCGGTGAATGCAAAGCTTCAAGCGGAAAATAAGATCTGCAGCCGGCTAAAAATTCGCCAGAACTCTTGTGAATCGAATTTCTAACG
>JANPLP010000910.1:0-5901 GCA_031426595.1 Planctomycetia bacterium
TCTGTCGCCACTTCCCAGCGCACTTTAACAGGCTCAGGCTGCATCCCACCACCGTTCAGCGGGTCCGGAGCTAGTCTTGTCCAAAGGACGAAACCATCCGAACTTGGGTCCCCCGAAGCGACGCCGAGCGTGAATGGATCAACGGCATAATGGATCGAGCGCGCAATTCCTAACCCTGGCCGCGCTGCCAAACTGGCTAAGCTGAATGCAGCAGTGATATGAAGGAAACTACGTCTATCAAGCGAACGGACCAGGTTGGAGGAGTTCGTCTTCATTGCAAAGCTCGTTGCGAAAAGGCCAAGAGTGATTGAGTAAGAACTTTAACAGCTTAACTACCTCACCGACACTTTGCACACCTCGAACTGTTATCGATTGATGAATACTCTCTGCCGTTCACTCGCCAAAAATGCGCCGCCACCATGGCTTTTCAGTAGCGGTCATAGGGACGAACTCCTCGGAGGCGGGGGGACGCAGCGTTTTCATCGGCTGAGTTGCGTAGACGCTTCCTGTTGAACGAACTTCTCGCGCGCGAATGTGTTCATCCTCGGTGGAGAACTCCACCTTCAATCGCAGCGCGCCGATCTGAATAATTTGGCCCGGCATCAGCACTGCGTGATGAATCCGATCGTCATCGACATAGGTGCCATTGGTCGACTCAAGATCCTTGATCACCAACGCTTCGTCCGGATTGAACATGAACTGGCAGTGACTTCGACTAATCGACTCGTGATCGATACACACTGAGGAACTCGGCTCACGCCCAACCGTCGCTGGTGGTTTAAACGTCCAGCTTTTCACTGTCAAACCTGCAACCTGGTTCTGTAATATCAACTTGTAGATCATGGTGCGCACCTTTGCATCAAGAAAAGAAGTGCTTCACTGATGCAGCAACTTGTAAGGGAACATGCCCAAGCAAATCGCCGCTCAAAGACAAGAGAATCGAGACGAGACTTTTATTCTAGTCCTTTTCTGCATACTTGTTAACGAATTCGCGCGCGATTAATGGCGAGTCCGATCGATTACTCAACCGCGGTGTGGTTCTTTTGATCAAGGTCGTACATCGCCAAGTGACGGTAGTAAACTTCCAAGCAGTAGATATTCAAACAAGTCGTGTACAAACGACCGCCCGAAGCACCGAACTGATCATTTTCCGGATTCCAGCTACCGGCCTCTGCACCCTCGCGTGTCTGCATCGCAGGCAAGACACGCTTCATCGCTGCGTTCCACTCGTCCCATTGCTTGCCGCCAAGATGATGCAGCACTTGAGTGGCGTAGTACCAGTAGTACACGCTGCTCATCGGTTCATCGCGAGCCGGCTTGTTGGTGAGCAAATCGTCGCGCACCGCACGCATCATGGCAGGTTGCGTTCGAGGCCAGCCCAGGTAGATCCGACATAACAAACCCTCTGCGGTCATGCTCAAGGACGGAGGGTCATATTCTTTGTAAGCGTATCGCGATCCTTCGTCGTGCTGGACGCTGTCCAGGAATGTCCCGACACTCTGGAAAATCTCTTCGTCAACTTCCAAGTTCACCATCTTGCCAGTCACGAACGCCATCAAGTACCAACCTGTTACCGACAAATCTGCATCGATACGAGGATCGTAACGCCAGCCCTTCAACTTGCTTTGCGACCACTCTGCAAATTTCAACGCCTTCTGCGCCGCGATCCGAAACTTAGAATCGCCGGTCATTCCAAACGCTTCGCAAATGGTGATCGTCGCGATGGCCTGCGCATACATCTGCTGACGCGAAGGTTCACGCCCTGCAAAAAAACCCTCTTCGTCCTGGCGTTTCAACAGATAAGCCAATCCGAGTCGCACATTCTCTTTGTACTTACCATCCTGCGGTGTGTTACCATCGCCGAGAAAGGCATTCAATGCCATAGCCGTCGCCGCGGTACGATTCTCGTTGGCACCACCGTCTGTATAGGGTCCCGTTAAACTCCAGCTCCCATCGCTCATCTGATTCTTCGCTAACCATTGCAACCCCAGCTCGACGGATTCAATGGTTTGACCGTTTCCCCCAAACCTCTTGATGAGATCGCCACGCAAATTACCACCACGGCCGGAAAGCCCATTCGATATCCCAGTTGGCAAAGATTTGAGCGCACTGCTGGCAGACGCCGCTGTGGTAGAAGGAAGTGGACTGAACTCGGGCAGCTTGATGTTCTCGAGCACCGCCGAAGCATCCACCACTCGCGTCGGCTCAACAATCTCGGGACTCGGATCGATCGCATTCGTCGGCGAAGCCTCACTGCCAAGATCAAATTCCTCTATCCCTTCACCCTCGCCCGCCGAGTCGCCAAAGTAAAACGACATGGGGCCGTCAACCATTCGAGTCAATGGTATGAGAGCCAAAATCATCAGAATCGATAGGTGCACAATGAAGCTGATCAACCAAGCTGGCATACGGGGCTTGTCGGGCAACTCCGGTTCAAGCAACTCCTTGGCGGCTGGCTGAGCCCGCTTGTTCCAAGGCCATCGACTGGTTTTACGAACCGGCCGAACTCCAGCCCACGGAGTCAGCGACTCCGATGCTACCGACGGCAAAGTCGACTGAGGAACAACCGCTCCGCCCATGCTTGACTGCGTGACCGTAAACGGCGGCGGGACACTTGGAACGGGTTGAATAGGAGCGACGCTAGCGGGCGGCGGATTGACATGCAATGGCGGCGGAGGAGGATTACTGTAGGGAGTCTTTGGAGGCGCCACAGGAGGCGGAACAGATCGACTCGGATTGAAATCGTTCACGTTACGCCTAAGCCCCAAAAATGGACCAACGGACCGGCAATATCTGCCACAGCGCCAATCCTCACAACAACTACATGCACCAAACTAATCGCTTGTATAGCGCGGCGCCGACGAGCACTCGAGCCGGCTACCTGAACAGGGAGCACAACACCGCTCGGAATCACACGCGATTGTTCGATTATAACGCAGCCTGCTATTTCTGCACCAAAATCAGTTGACAGCAGCCGCTATCGGATTCGCGATACGCGCTGGGCTTGGATATGAGCCGCCTGAAGTTGAGGCAAGTAGCCTCGCAAACCGGTAATTCCGACCGCCTGGTTGCGATACCGCTCCAAGTTTAGGCCTGCGATTGGCGAAACGTAAGCCACAATGTCGCCAGTGTCGTTGGTTAACGCGTGCGTCGGCTGATCAGCTCCCGCCGCATGAACGGGCACCAACCAACCGGTTGCATCGTAGTGGGCTAAACTGTTCGTCGGCGCATTACTCCCCAGGGTTCTGCTCGTTGCGGCAGACGCACCGGTGGGCCAAGCCCCCGAGTAGCTCGCCGCTTGTACGGGTGCTTCCCGCGGCAGCGGAGCAGATGGCTGGCCAGGTGATGGCTGGGCTAGTGCTTGTAAGCTTGGTAGCTGCGGTCCAGTCAATTGCTGACTCCGCGCTGAAACATTTTGAAACTCTTCGATGCGTTCAAGTAACAATCGGGCTTGTCCACGATCGATGGCCGTGGGACCGTGTTCAATCAAGTAGCGAGCATGTTCAGCTAACGGCGAAAGATTCCAAGGACCATTCGAAGCCGAAACTGCGTTATTCAATGCCACTTGCAATTCTGCCACGTCTGCAGTGCTAGTGACGATACCTGATCGACCAGTTGCAGATGAACCAACAAGACCTGGAACAGAGCTCGAGCCGTTTGTGTGCGCAGCCCCCAAACCCGCGCTATCATTGGCGTTGGCTTCAGACAGGCCATACCAATTCACATCAGCTGCTGATGCCGGTGGCTGGGAAGATCCGGGAATTCGAACGGTGTCGTCAAACCCCGCCGTCTTGACTCCTGCATCGGCTTGTTCGAGGTCGTCCTTGACAAGCACACTTCGCTCACCGCTAGCTGTCAAAACTCCCGTGGCACCGTCGAGCGCACGATCGAATCGATCTACAAAAGTTTCAAGTGAGTTTGCTGGCCTAATTGGCGATGTACCTGCCAAACGAGCTTCGCGGAGTGCACGCGGATCGCGCCACACTCGCTCTTTGCGTATCGCCTCAACCACCTGCTGTGGATCGGGTTTCGCAGCGGGCTCGCCCCCCATCGTCAAACTGAATGGATCGTGAATCAACGGATCATGCTTGGTGTTGGAGCGTTTCGGCAGGGCTGATGATTGTCCTCGATCACGACCGCTCAGCTTATCCAAAAAAGGTGCCTTCACTCCCCGCTCACCCACCTCAAACGCATACCATCCATCCCATTCACTCCCCGGCTTAGCCGACGGTTGCGGATTGTGCTTAGGAGCAGCTTGGTTAGGTCTGGCCACGCGAGCCGACTTAGGTGCAGTGATTTGTTCCGTACCCGCTTCGAAGCTGGCGGTTGTCACACCTGCTGGTGCCGATGATTTCCCCGCTACACTGGATTTGACTTCACTCGACGCGACTGAGCCCACACGGCTCGAATCCGCGCTGACTGCGGACGCATTAGCTGCAACCTGTAAACCCCCAGGTTGAACCACTGAAGTTGGCGGTGCTTCCTTTGTAACTGCCGCTTCTTCAATCCACCGGAACTCACCGGCTGGCGGCGCGACTTTGTACCACAGCGCCTCGCGATCGTCCGAACCATTCTTTATCGTCGCTTCACCCAATACGCCAAGCTGCTCGCCAACATTCAATTGCACCTGCCACCGATACTGCTTTGCAGAACCAAGCTCGGTACCAATCCAGCTCACCGCACTCGCGTCCGTAATCTCAATCACTCGACCACCTGGCAACATGTAAGCTTGCGAGGCCGGTACCCAACTGAAACTCCCTTGCGGCGGGCGGACCCCCAGCCATCCGTTGGCCGTGCGATGATGAACTTCCAATGTCGCGCCCCGATCTGCTGCACCCGTCGGGTAAAAATCTGTCGACGGACCCGCAAACAACCTAGCACGCTCGACAGCCACATAGACGGCTTCCGGATCTTTGGCCTTAACCTGCGCTGCAGCCACCGCTGTAAAAAACCAACCGCCTAAAATGAAAACCGGCATGCACCAGCGAAAATAAGCAAACCAGTTGTTGTAGTTGTAAGTGTCCATGCGTTCTCGATTCCCGCAGCAATGTTGATTCGGTGGTCGGAACTTCTTCCACCGCTGTGGTACTTACAAGATTCTGCAGGGAGCGACAAGATGGACTCGACTCTGCTAGCAATGCTAGGCCAGCGGAAAGCCAACGGAAAGCCACTGGACAGTTGGTGTTATCCCACTCCAACATGCCTAAGCAAGCTTAGAGGGAACCGTCCGGCGGAAGGCGAGCAGCGTTAGGTCATCAGGCTTGAAGGGCCTAACCGTCGACTGAGTCATCCGTTCACGAGCCATGTGGCAAGCTCGTTGAGTCGAAATGTCGAGGCGGCCTTTGCGCAACAGCTCCACGACTTGCTGAACCGAAAGATTGTCGAACAATCCATCGCTAGCGATGATCGTCGTATCCCGCTGGGCTAGCGTCATCGTGGCACCGATTTCAATACGCATTGTCGCATCCCCGACAACGTTGGATACCATGTGCCGATCGGCATGCAACATGGCTTCTTCATCCGCCAACATCCCCGATTCGACAGCAAACCCGACTGGCGAATGGCAAACTGATTGGTAACGAACTCGACCGCGCAGACCTGTCGTCAAGATCATTGAATCGCCGACATGATAAGGCCGCATCGTGCCCGCGTGATACTCAATGATCGCAATTGTCGTAGCCGCTCCAATGTTCAGAGCGATGATTTCTCGGTTGGCTTTCTCGATCGCGTCTAAAATGCAAACGCGCATCAGCGACGGATCGGTGCACTCTTCCTGCAACGTCTCAGCCAGTGTTTTCAGTGCCAAGTTGGACGCTTGCTCACCACCTCGACTACCTCCCACTCCATCAGCGACTGCAAAAACCGCCGATTCGGGCCCGACAGGAATTACCACCGCCGCGT
>JANPLP010000911.1:0-6232 GCA_031426595.1 Planctomycetia bacterium
CAACTTGAAGCGTACCGCCGCTGATGGTCGTCGTTCCGCTGTAGGTGTTGGCACCGCTGAGCGTCAATGTGCCGGTGCCTTGCTTGGTCAGCCCACCGGTTCCGCTGATCACCCCGCCGAACGTCACACTGGTCGTGCCGCTGACAGTTAGTACGCCACTTCCAAGCGCGACGTTGCCGCCAGTGGACCCGCCGCCTGAAAGCGAATTGATGGTGTTGCTGAAGTTATTCAAGTCGAGGGTCACCCCGGCGGTGTTCGCAAGGGTAATGGCGGAGGACGAAGAGAATGCGTTGGCGGCTCCGGCGCGCAGGGTGCCAGCGTTCACTGCAGTCGTGCCTGTGTGTGTGTTGCCGCTGTTGTTCAGAGTTAGGAAACCAGTACCGGCCTTGGTCAGGTTTCCGCTCCCGCTGACGCTTCCGGATACGACGATCGTGCTGTTGACGGACGAGAAAACTGTGGTGTCTGTGTTGAGCACAACGGCCCCATTGATAGTCGAGGTTGGACCGGCGCCGGTATCGATGATCGCCCCGCCAGCCCCAGCTGCCCCGTTTCCGTTCAGCGTAACTTGCTCGCTGATCGCCGTGCTGTTCAGATCCAACGTGGCTCCGCTGGCGACCACAGTTCCAGCAGCCGTGCTGCCCAGCGCATTCGCGTTCGCGACCTTGAGTCTCCCCGAGTTAACGTTGGTCGGTCCGCTATACGAGTTCGCTGCACTCAGGATCAAACTAGCGGTCCCATCCATCGTGAGTCCACCTGAGCCGTTTACCGAACCGCTAAGTGTGATGTTGTTCAAGCCACCGAAAGAAAGTTGACCAGTGAGTGAAATTGCATTCGGAATAGTACGCGCGGACGTGAAAGCAAAAATGGTTCCGCCTGAGAAGGCCAGGGGATTCAAGCCAGGAAACACATTATCTGCGGCGAGCATCATCGTACCATTCGACATCGAAAGCGAATCCGCTTGCAAACTCGAGTTGAGACGCAAGCTGCCGCCGCTCACCGAAACGGAAGAATGGACAACAGAAGGTTCTGTTACAGTCAGTGTTCCGCCAAGGATATTGATTGCTTCGTTGCTGATTAATGATCCAGTATTGGCTGCGATGCTTGAAAGCGTTAATGCCGCGCTCGAACCGGGTTGATCAATCACCACAGTATCCGTTGCTGCGGGCACGACTCCGCTACTCCAATTTGCACCATTATCCCAAGCCTGGCTGACGTTGCCCTGCCAAAGCGTGTTAGCCCACCGGCCCACGATTACTTGGTCGCCTGGCAAGCCGTATTCAATCGTTAACTCTGCCGCGCCGCCACCATTGGTGTCGAAGTCCCAAACTAGGCCGCTAATTGAATAGACCGCGGCGATGTTATCGTCGCCATCATTGTCCCAGTCTCCAATGACGGGGATGGCTGTGTTGGCTCCGTAATCCAAAATCGTTTGACTCAGATTCAGTACGTTGCCTGTGCTGTTGGGATAAGCATTGCCGCTGCCGACAGCGTAACTGATGAACCAGTCCTTCGTGCTTACTCCGCGGCGGACAGCGATAGCGTCCGCTCGGCCATCACCATTGATGTCGCCGACTCGCGGAATATCGGCTACACCACCGACCGCTGCAGCATGATCCGCATCAACGCCAAAGCTAAAGGTCGCATCGACGCTCAACGTCGAGTCGTCTGTTGGGAAGGGATTGGCGCCTGCTACGCCGTAATGAACATACCATTCCAACAAGTTAGAAGTCGTCGTAGTGTCGACTGCGACAATGTCATCTATGCCATCACCATTCATATCGGCAACGAGTGGCGTCATATCGTTGAGGCCGAAACGAAACAGATACTCTTGAGTCGTATCTCGGTCGGTATCTCCCAGCCACTGCAAGGCACCGCCCGGCAAGCCGCGGACGACGATGACTTGATCAAAGCCAATGCCGCTTAAGTCTCCCGCTAGCGCATAATCATTGCCAGTGGTACCAGCACCCACTGCTGCCGAACTTAATCCAAACTCAAAACTGATTTCCGGGTTTGCATCACGCGCACCGAAAAGCGGCTGAGTATCTAAGTACTGTTCTAAGAGATAGGGTGAATTGACTAAGTCGGGACGCACGGTACCTATGTTGGTCGCCATCATCGTCCGCTCTTCCAACGATTCAAATGTTGGGCGTAGCAGCTGGCGAGAAAGCGTGGACAAGATTTGCCACCGCAATGTATTGCGCCGAGTTAATTTGCCAGTGTCATGTGGCTTGCGATTACCGAAGAACATAGCCGGTTTCCAAGAGCGGACACAGAGTTCCAATGAGGTAGGCTGAACTCCAGGGGACGGAAGGCTGCAGGTGGGTGATGCCATTCACTGATGACGTGCGGCGAAATACCGCCACCGTGCAGTTATGGGCGAATTGCCACTGGATTGCAATAACCTAAATGGCGGACCCGGCAGAACGCCTTAGAAAACCCGGTCGCTTCTGACCCCTTGTTGACTGATGAAAGACAGCGGTCCGTTACACTTGGCAGGTCGTGGCAGACCACCATCGGTGCACTTTTTTGGGCGACCGCCAACACCCTGTGTCAGCAGAAAGAGCGAGTCACTTGCTGAGAATAGGCTTGATTTTTTGAGTCAGTAAGATGAATTTTGGATTGTCGCGCAAGGGCGCTAAATCTTGTTCGCTGGTGACTGCAAACGAATCCGCGAGTCCGTCTTCAATGGCGCGTTCGATGGCGGCTAGACTCTTTTCTAGAAACTCCGGACCTGCTTCGTTCCCTTTATTGTTTCGATACAGTTGAGCCAACGCGCGGGCCAAGTCCAATCGCAGGTCGGGGTCTTTTGCTTGCGACGCAGCTAGCTCGGCAATCAGTGCTTCTCCAGCTTCGCGTTTGCCCAATCGCGATTCACTGAGCATCAAATTGACTTTGTTTGACTGATCAGGGCTAGCTTCCACCATCTCCTGCCTCAGCGCCCGCGACCGCTCAAAAAGTACAATGGAATCTGGTGTCTGGCCAACGGCATCGCGGGCTACTCCTAGGTAATAGAGGCTGTGCCCGTGGGAGCGTTTAAAGGCCGCATTGGTTGGATCTTCGTTAAAATTCTTCTCAGTCAAATCGTGAGCTTGAGCAATCAGGCGAACTGCATCTTCAGCTCGGCCAAGTCGCATCATATTTTGACCATAATTGCGTAGTTGAAGCGCCAGTTGGTCACGTGCGTTGCGATCCGTTGGATGCTGTTCAGCGTTTTCTTTTCTGCCTGCGATCACTCGATCGTAGATGGGAATGGCAACTTCGGATTTTCCGAGGCGACAAAGTATGTTGGCTTGTCCAGCCAACGATAAGTCCCGATTCTGTTGAAAGTAAGACTTAACCAAGGTCTTTCGCTCTGCGGGCATTTGCGAATACCAGTCGGCCAGCTGCTCGATCTCATCCAGCACTTTGCCGCAGATCTTCTCAATCTCTTGATACAAATCGCTCGCCTTGTCCAAGGCACCCTTCTTGAGGTTCATTGCCGCGGCTCTCATGAGAGACTGCTGAAGCGTATCGGCAATTTGAAACATTTTGGGACTATTGGGCTCGGGTCTTGGATCGGCAAGAATTTCCCGCAGCAGTTCGTTCGACTCATGGAGTAGTTTCTCAGCCTCTGAAGGGTCGCTTAACAACCGCTGCCGAATGGGAGCCCAGCGTACGCAAATCAACGCTAGATTAAAGCGTGACGCGTCATTGCGATTTTTCACTAGCAGCCGTTCTTTGGCTTGTTTGTAGATGACTTCGTATTGTGAATTGGCTTCTTTAATGCGATCCACGCTGGACCAAGCGTCGGCAATCTTCGAGCGGACGGCCATCAGAGTAGGGATCGCTTCTCCCTGGATTCCTCCTGCCAAAGCCACATCCAGCGCATCCCATTGCTTCTCCAAAACCTCTAGCATCCCGACTCGGATGGGCGACATACCAGGCTCTTTTGCCAATCGATCGTCCACTTCTGTGACGACCAATTGAATATTCTGTAGAGCTAACAGAGCTTGCTTCTCAGCCAATTTTTGATTCTTCTCGGCTTGTAACTTTGCTTCATCGGCAAGCAATCTTTGCTTGTCGGCTTTTGCCTTTTCTTGCTCTGCCTTGTTGGCATTGTCTACCGCCAACATTTTTTGTTTGTTGGCTTCATCACGTTCGTCCGCAATGACGGCAGCCGACCAACTAGCAATGATGGTCGCGGCTACAAGAAGCGTGACTGCCAGCGCCGACGGAGCAGCGATTAACGGATTGCGACGACACCAACGCCACGCGCGTTCAACCTGACTGATCGGCCGAGCCAAGATTGGTTCGCCGTTTAAAAAGCGTCGCAGGTCGTCAGCCATCTCGGTGCAGCTTGCATAGCGCTTGGAGGGTGCCTTGCTGAGTGCTTTCAAACAAATCGTGTCGATGTCAAAAGGTAACTTTTCTTGAAGCTGATGGGGTGGAACCGGCTCTTTGTGTACCACCTGTGAAATTGTGTCGAATGCCTTGGTCCCTAAAAAAGGTGGACGACCTGTCAAAAGTTCATAGAGCAGCGCGCCTAGGGAATACTGATCGCTAGCAGCCGTTAGTTCGTGCAGCATACCCTGCGCTTGCTCAGGGGACATATAGCTAGGCGTACCCATGATTGTGCCAGTTCGCGTTTGCGCTGAATCATCATCCTCCAGTTGCTTCGCAAGACCGAAGTCCGTAATTTTTGGATCGCCAGCTTTAGTCAGCAAAATATTAGCGGGCTTCAAATCGCGGTGCAAAATTCCTTGATCGTGCGCATACTTCATGGCGCGACAAAGTTTTTCCACAATCTGGGCCGCTTCTCTGGGCGGTAATGGCTTGCCGTCCAGGCGCTGATCCAGACTCATACCATCCACAAATTCCAATGAAAAGAAGGGCAATCCATTCTCTTCGCCAACTTCGAATACTTGAACGATGTTGGGATGCTGCAGCTTAGCTACCGCTTTCGCTTCGGATTTAAATCGTTGCAGTTGAGCCGCAGATGCATGACCGCCAGCCAACACCATCTTCAATGCAACATCGCGATTGAGTGCTGACTGGCGTGCTAAGTAGACCACGCCCATTCCACCACGACCGAGAATCCGCTTGATCTCGAAGTGCCCCACGCGCTTTGGGATCGACTGCTCCGAGGAAACTTTTTCTGATCGCGTGATGTTTCTAACTGTTAAGCGTGCCGAAGCATCCGTATTGGTGTCGACGGTGTGGTAACTAAAGTCGCCAGTCTCGCCCCCGGCGAGCATCTCTTTGGTACCTACTTGGTGGCCATGGTCCGCTGCGCTAAATTCCCCGGTTACCTGCAAGTACGACTCCTCCTCCGGTTTTGGCAAGTCGTCAGCATTACCACTTACTGCAATGACATTCGTGGAGGGGAAGGGCGTTAAGTCAAACTTTGTCGGGTCGCTCGAATACTGAATGGTCTCTTGTTGGCCTCGCGGTTCTTGAGCGCGAGACTCTTCCACTGGTGTTTCCCCGGGCAGGTGAGTTCTGTCCTGATCCGATTGGTTGCCTTGCAACATTTGGGTTGCGTTGTGATCAAAATCGTCGTTATTAGCTGAAGCTTTTTGGTTCATCATTGCAGCCATTTATCAGAGTATTCGGTGCATTTATCACCGTTGCGTACGCGGGAAATCAGCAGGCGTCCCATTGGTTGTCAAGAGTTGAAAGTTGCTTTCGCAGATGCTAAGAATTCTTGCCTTTGCAGCCTTCCAATATTTCATCGGCTACAACCGATTAAGAAACCGTCATCGGCTGAGCATAATGTGTTTCAGCTACCGGGGCAAGCTTCGACCCGAAACTGGGGTAGTCGCATCCACAATGGGGCAGCTTCCTTAGCTAACAGCTAATTAGCCAGGAAACGATCCCTCTTTCAAGTACGATTAGAGATTCTATGACGAAATGGTGAACCACGTTTGGCCCGCGCTTCGCCGCCCGTGCCAAGCGGTTATCTTCCTGTGCATTAGAGATTTGTGCCTCCCCTTCTCGTCAGTCCTCTGAGGAGAAGGGACCGGGGGATGAGGAGCCGGCGCACGGAAGTGACCGGGTCCGTATTGAAGCGGGACTGTCACCATGAAGCCTGCGAAAATGAAAGCATTCACTGGACAGAGTGATAGCATAGATTTACTTGATTTCTTTGAAAAGTTAGAACAAGGGTTTGGGTATTATGGCATCAAAAATGATGAAGAAAGGAAAATGGAAGCGTTTGGCTTGAATACAGAGTTGGTTGCTTTACGTTGGTTTA
>JANPLP010000912.1:0-8230 GCA_031426595.1 Planctomycetia bacterium
TCCGGCGGCATCGGAGGCCACTGGTTTCTCCATGAACACGTGTTTGCCTTTGCTGACCGCGTATTCGAATTGTTGCGGTTTGTAGCCGGGCGGGGTGGCGATGACAACTAGATCGCAATCGACATCAATGGCACGTTTGTAGGCATCGAGTCCCGTGAACATTTTGTCTTCGGAGACGTCCACCTTCTCTTTATGTTTGCGCGACAGAGCACCCAGACTCTGCTTGGCGTTGCGATCGAAAGCATCTGCCACTGCGACCAGCTTGGTCTTGCCCTTGGCATCCATAATCTGCTCGGCGGCGCCGGTTCCGCGACCGCCACAACCGACGAGTACGAAGCGAATCTCATCGCTGCCTTGAGCATGTGCAGTACGGGCGATTTGGTTAGTTGCAGCGAGACCAGCCGCGGTCACCGAAGCTGCTTTAATGAAATTGCGACGTGATGGTTCAGTCGTCATGAGTTGTCCTTTGTGATGATGGAAAATGGGTAGCGGATAGTTGAGGGAGTGATTGCGTCTGGAGTCCAACCATATTGGAAGACCATGTTGGATTAGTTTCCGCAAACAACAGCTTCGTCGTAACACCGTATCAGCCTGAGGAGGGCGCGTGAACATTGTAACAAATTGCCGATCCAAATTCGACCTAAGGTTGTCGATGCCGCGCATAAATTTCCTTTATGGGCAGGCTGCCCGCTTTACGCCGGATAAGCCACCCTTGCCATCGAGACTCGATACGTAAGCCGTTCAGCGGCTGCGCGGTAGGTCACGAGCTGCGGGAGCTGTTCATGTGTCCGACGCGCGGACGGGTGGGTCACATTTCGAGTGTTTTATGTGAAAAAGGCCTTATTGTTCGCTCTTTCCAGCAAAAATAACTGACTATTTTGCACCTGCGAGTCAAAATCTAACTTGCAACAACGTCAGCCGCCCGAACAATACTGGCTTGAGCTGAAGAGCATTTCGGCCAGGCTGCGCCGGTTCTGAACCCGCCGACCATTTCCTCACCAAAACTATGAAAGAGTTTCCCTATGCGAGTCGTCGCAATTACAGCCTTGCTGCTGTGCTTTACCACCCCCTGTTTTGCACAAGAAGTAGTCCCTTTGAACACACAGACCGCAAAAAAAATCGCAGATCCGGCTAGCTACGGAATCGGATTTGGCATCGGTAGCGACATGGCTCAGCAGGGCCTCAGCACCGAATACATAACACAGGCCGACTTGATCGCTGGCATCATGGATGCGTTGGCGGGTAAGCAACTGAGTATCACGCCTGCGGAAGTCCAAACGGCGATGAAGGCTTTGCAAGAAAAGATGCAGGCTAAGGCAGCGGCCGCAGGAAAAGAGAATTTGGCCAAAGCCAACAAGTTCCTTGAAGAGAACAAGAAGAAGGAGGGAGTCCAAACCACTGCCAGCGGATTGCAATATGAAGTGATCAAAGCGGGTACTGGGGCGGTACCGAAACTTGAGAACACGGTTACTGTTCACTACGAAGGGAAGCTTCTAAGCGGCAAGGTTTTCGACAGCTCAGTTAAGCGAGGTGAGCCTGCTCAGTTTGGTGTAGGGCAAGTCATTCCCGGCTGGACAGAAGCTCTGCAACGCATGAAAGTCGGCGACAAGTGGCGCGTTTTCATTCCGCCTAATCTCGCATACGGCGAGCGCGGAGCTGGCGCTGACATCGGTCCGAACGAAGCGCTGGTATTCGAAGTCGAGTTGCTTGACGTGAAGTAGTGGATCGCCGCTCGGTCATCGTGTCCCAGAGCCACGCATGGCTTACTAAGCCTCTGAATGCTGACTATCGCACAGCCCACGGAATTTTTCCGCGGGCTGTATTTCATTAGTCTACGTGTCGATATGCAGTGAGTTTCGAAACGCTAACGCGTCCCGCTACGGGGGAGAGAGACGTGCTGCGGAGAGGAGTCAGTAATGTCGAAACGACGTAAGCCTCGCGATTTGGAGAGCGGTAGCCTATAATTCGGGTAATACAATTTGACGAATCCATTGCGAGCTTCACTTTCCGTTGAACTCAGTACGCATGATCGAAATTACTCACCAGACGATTGACTTAAATACGCTGATGTCAGCCGCGACACATCCCGATTGCGGGGCGCTGGTGATGTTCGTGGGCTCGACTCGGCAGTGGACTGGGGACGCGGAGACGGCTTTCTTGGACTACGAAGCTTACGAGCCGTTAGCACTTCAGAAAATGAGCGAACTCGAAACTTCTGCGCGCGAGCGATGGCCGCTAAAGACTGTGACGCTTGTGCATCGTTTGGGCAGAGTTGAAGTTACGGAAGCTAGCGTGGCGGTCATCGTGGCGAGCCCGCATCGGTCGGAAGCGTTCGAAGCTGCGAAGTGGCTGATTGATGAATTAAAGCATCAAGTGCCGATCTGGAAGCGAGAGCACTACGTCCAAAACGGCGCTGAATGGATTCATCCGACTGCGGGAAATTGCAATTGTGAGCACCTGTCGGCCGCCCGTGCCGAGCAGCATTTGAATACCGATCCAGCTTTGAATACTGACACAGCTTTGGACACCGACACAGCCATGAACGCGCAACAGCAGCAAGCGACGCAGCAATGAATGAAGCGGATCAGTCCTCGCTAGGTGCCGCACAGTCTTCCGCGTCCGCGACCAATGCAGTGAGTGCAAGCGCGGCGTCTTCGCCGCTTACCGATCGATTTGGCCGAGTGCATCGTGCGCTGCGAATCAGTGTGACGGATGTTTGCAACATTCGGTGTCAGTACTGTATGCCCGCGGAGGGCGCGACTTTTTTACCTCAGCAGCGATTGTTATCTTTTGGGCGAATTGAGCAGTTCGTGCGGATCGTTGCGGAGCTCGGCATTCGCAAGATTCGGATTACGGGTGGCGAACCGTTAATGCGGCCAGGATTATCGGAACTGATTGAGAGACTTTCGCGAATTGAAGCGATTGAGGACTTGGCGATCACGACTAATGGAATGCTGCTTGCGGCGCAGTTGCCCGAGTTGATCAAGGCGGGTTTGAAGCGGATCAACATCAGTTTAGATACGTTGAGCGACGCGACATTCAAACGCTTAGCAAGACGTGAAGGATTGCAGAAAGTGCTGGATGGCATTGCCGCGACGAAAGCCTTTCCTGACGTGCAAGTCCGATTGAATGCTTTGATCCTGCGCGAAGTCAACTTTGATGACGTGATACCGCTTGCCGAGTTCGCGCGAGCTCAGCATTTGCCGCTGCGGTTCATTGAATTCATGCCGCTGGACGCAGAGCGCGCGTGGCAGCAGAATCGAGTGGTCGCGGGGGAAGAACTGCGACAGATCCTTAGCGACCGGTATGGAGGGCTGCGGGCGTTAGCAGTACGCGACGCGAGTCAACCGGCGACCGATTTTGCGTTTGCAGATGGGCAGGGGACGGTGGGTTTTATCGATTCCGTGACGCGGCCCTTCTGTGCGAACTGCGATCGTTTGCGATTGACTGCGGATGGACGACTGCGGAACTGTCTGTTTGGTCATCAGGAGTGGGATGTGGGCGCTCTGTTGACGGATGCCTCTGTCTCCGAAGATTCTTCGCGGGTAGTGCAACTCGTGCGAGATTGTGTTCAGCATAAGCATGCGGCGCACGGCATCGGCGATGCGGAGTTTCTTCCGCCGGAGCGCGCGATGTATCGGATCGGTGGTTGAGCTGATGAGCGAAGCAACTCGAGGCGAGGCCGAACTTCGTCGAATCTATCTGGATCATGCAGCGACGAGTTGGCCGAAGTTGTCTAAAGCTACTTCGGCTGCAGTGGAGTTCATCGAGCAGTGCGGCGCGACAAGCGGTCGAGGTGCTTATCGAAGTGCACAAATTGCAGACCGCTGGCTAGCCGACGCGCGTCTTGCATTGGCAAACCTGATTCATGCACCGAACTCGAGCAGTATCGCCCTTTGCAATAGTGGCACGCACGCGCTGAACGCAGCCTTGTGCGGATTGCTGCGCGCGGGGGAGCATGTCGTGACGACTGCGATGGAACATAACAGTGTCCTGAGGCCGCTAGCGCAATTGGTGGCTGAAGGGCGGATCGAGATGACGGTGGTCGATTGTGCGGCGCATGGCGAGGTGGATTCGGACAAGATCGAAGCTGCGGTCAGGGACTCTACGCGTTGGATTGTGGTTGGGCATGCTTCGAATGTAACAGGCGCCGTACAGCCTCTTGAGCCGATCGCCGAGATTGCGAGGCGGTACGGAATCGGCGTGATCGTTGATGCTTCGCAAACACTTGGTTATCTGCCGATCGATGTGGCGGCGATGGGAATCGATGTGCTCGCCGCTGCGGGACACAAAGGCTTACGAGCATGGTCGGGCACCGGATTGTTGTATGTGGCACCTAAGTTTCAGAGCGCGGTGCGGCCGTTGATGACTGGCGGGACGGGGAGCGCAAGTGAGTTGATCGATGTGATACCGAGTTGGCCGCAGTCGGTTGAGGTCGGCAATTTGAATATGCCCGGAATCGTTTCGTTAGCCGTGGCGGCTCGCGAAGCGGACACATCGCAAAACTGGCGACCCCTTTACCGAGAGTTGCTAGTCGGACTGCGGCGCATTCCCAGCTTAAAACTATTCGTGGCAGAGAACGAAGAGACTTCGATCCCGGTTGTAAGTTTGACGGTCGAGGGCTGGGACAACCATGATTTGGCGAACGTTCTCGATGCCAACTTTGGAATCGAAGCGCGGTCAGGCTTGCATTGTGCGGCTTTGGTACATAACTTTATCGGCGCGGCGACGAGCGAATCAAACAGCGCAGGAGCGGGCACTCTGCGACTGAGCCTTGGCCATGATTCGACGCCAGCGGACGTGCAAGCCGTTCTGGTTGCGCTGCGAACTATAACGGGTCAAGAGACTGAGAATTTTTGAGTATGAAACAGCCTTGGTACAAAGACGGATTGCGATTCACTTGCACTCAATGTGGCGATTGCTGCAGCGGAGCGCCGGGCTACGTATGGGTCGACGAAGCGGAGATTGTCGAGTTGGCTAAGGCGATGAACGTAGAGCTTGAGACGTTCCGCGATCGCTTCATTCGTCGCGTCGGAGCGCGATTTAGTCTTGTAGAATACTCGGACGGCGATTGCATTTTGCTTGATCCTGAAACTCGCAAGTGCTTGGCTTATGAGGGCCGACCGATTCAGTGTCGGACATGGCCTTTTTGGAATTCGAATTTGGAAACTGCAGCCGACTGGGAGACGACCTGTGAGGTCTGCCCAGGCGCGGGCAAAGGTAAGTTGTATGCGTTGGGCCAGATTGAAGGATCGCGGAAAATGAAGAACGTTTAAAACGGAACAGGGCGCGATATGCAAAGGCGGTCGATCAAACGAATCGGGTTGTGGTTGTTCGGCGGCTCCCTGCTTCTGATCCTCGGGCTGCTGATTCTCCCTACGGTGCTAGGGACGAAATGGATCTACCAGCCACTGGTCGAACGCTTGGCGGCTGACGACTTTGCGGTCAGCGTCGAGGGTGTGCGATTGCGATGGTTTAGTCCGCTAAAGTTTGAACGCATCGAGGTCAAGCAGTTAGATGGAACTCCGCTGCTCACCATTGCAGAAATCCGCAGCGACCGCGGGTTATTTGGATACTTGATCGGTGGAAGACGCGTCGGGCGGATCGAAATCCTACGGCCGATGATTGATGTAAAGATGCTGGAGGATTCCTCGAATCTGCAACGGTTCGTGAAGGCCATCGAGGGCAAAACGAAAACAGATGCTGCGGGCGAGACACGTTCTCGTGGTAAATTACAGGTTGACGTCGAAGTGGCGATATTCGAAGCATCGGCGAAAGTCGAGCGGGGTGATCAACAGTTGGTGGTGGTTCCGCCATTTGACTTGAATGTGCAGTACTTAGCTGCGGATGGGCCATCGCGTTTGAAAATTGCGCCCGCGCAGGTGTTAAAGCGCGTCGAGTTAACTCCCGAGTTGATCGACCTAGGGCTCGGGCATGCTGTGCCCCTGTTAGCTCAGTCAGCTTGGTTTGATGGTCAGATTTCTTTAGATGTAGGCGCAATCGAAGTGCCGCTTGACCAGCCGCTCGAGTCTCGAGGCGAAGCGGTCGTGACGCTTCATACCGTTCGCAGTGGCCCCAATCAGCAGGAGATAAAAAGTATCCTGGACTTTATAGCTCGATTGCGTGGCCGCGAAGCTCAGCACGAGTTTGTATTTGTCGATGGGTCGGCGGTCGCGATTCAGCTTCAAGATCAGCGAGTCCATCACTCCGGTTTGCAGATTGGTTTGCCAAAGATCGATCCACGCTTGCAATTGGAATCCTCTGGTTTTGTCGGGTTGTCGGATAAGCGACTGGCTTTAAATTTGGCAGTACCGATACCGGTTACACATTTGGCTCGGCGCGAGAAGTTAAAGGAGTTGGGGGTGCCCAAAATTAACGTGCCCATTGGTGGAACGTTAGATCATCCCGTTGTCGATTGGAGTGTGATGCGTGGCGATTCGGCGGAGTTGCTCGGTTTGATTCGAGCGCAGTTGGAGGACGATGCGCCGGGCACTGCTGCAGTTCTGGGAGCTCTAGAGGGAGCAGCCAGTGGTGATGCGGATCAAGCCATTGCGGCTGCGACGGATTTGATCAAGGAACTGCGTGAGCGACGACGCCGAGCTAAAGAAGCTGACGCTCCGCCAGCAACAGGGCCTGCTAGTACGGAGCCAGATGAGGCTGGGCCTAATTCAGCGGGGGCACCACCGAAAACGGTGCGCGATAGGATCCGTGATTTGCTGCGCGGTGATAACGAACTGCCATGAGCCACGAGAAGTGCGATCAAACGAAATGTAGTTGAGGGGATGAATAAGTTGTGGTTAAGACAATTGACAGTGAAGAATTTGTGCCCATAGATGGTACCCGTGCGCCCAAGCCAAGATTTCGCAACACGTGGGGTCGTGTGCTACGCGTAAGTTTTGCGGTTGTTTTGGTGGTAACGCTGGGACTTATCCTTTGGCGGGTTGTTGATGTGCAGGCGCAGCAACGCGTACTCAATGCGAAGCTCGCCGCTTTGTCGGCTGCGGGAAAGCCCATCGATGCGGCTGGAGTGAAGCGTTTGCATGAAGAGCGAACGAGCGATGAATTGTCTGCGGAGTGGCTAGATCTGTTTGCTGATCTGGCTGTTCCTGAGTTACGGATGGCGGCAGCCACTTTACCTTTTATTGGAAGCTTGGAAGGCGCGGCGAATCGAGTTCCGTTGCGTGGTGAAGATTGGGAGAGCGAGGCGGAAGCGCGAAAATTTCTCAGTGATACAAAAGCGATTCGAGATCGGCTGCGCAAGCTGGCTGTTAAAGGTCGCGGAGTGTATTTTCCAATGCAATACGAAGGTGAGGAAGCAGGGAGCAGCGAGGCGCATGAAGGAATCGCATTTGCGACGAGGATGCTGATCTTTGAAGCATTTGCAGCGCTGCGTTACGATGCCGTTGCGGCAGCGATCGAAGATGTGAGATGCTTGTTTGCGATGCTGCGAGTGTTGGAGGGTGAACCGTCGAGCATGTCGATGGCGGTCTGCAGTTCAGCGGAAGTTAACTCCCTTGAGGTCATCAAGGTCGCCGTGCAGCGAAGTACGTTGTCCGAACAGCAACTGGCTCAGTTGCTTGAAATACTTCAAGCTTACCAGCCTTCGAGCGAGCGATTTCAATTCGCCATTCAAGGTGAGCGTGGGATGCTGGCGGCAACCGTTGGTTCGCTAGTTGAGCAACAAGGACTGATGTATTCGTTGCGAGGCGCACCTCGTTTTCGCACAGCTGCGCTCGACCTGCTCGACCGTTTAGAAGCGGCTCCGATGAGTGATCTTGATGGACTTGTGAAAGTCGGGAGCGATGTGCAAAGTGAAATTGAGACGCTCGGATTTGGAAACCGTGGCTCGGCGGACGTAATGGCTCCAAGCGCTTTGATTCCGCTGACGGCGCGGGCTTCGACAATTGCCAGCCGAGAGATGGGTCGGCGTCTGGCAATCTTGGCTGTGGCGCTTCAAATGCACCGGATTAAGTTTGGAAAGTTGCCGGCGGAACTCGCAGAGGTCGCCAAGGTGGGAGTTGAGCCAGCGAAGCTTGTACCTGTTGGTCGCAAGCCGTTTGGTTATTCGGTGAGCGATGATGGTCGTAGCGGAACGTTGTGGGGATTCAGCTTGCTTTCGAATGCCAAGCAGACGCCTGACGAGCCGCCAGACGTGAACGATCCGTTGAGCTTAAACGAATTCTGGGTTTGGTTGGTTCAGTAAACGACACCAACCTGCTGACAACACTTC
>JANPLP010000913.1:0-5505 GCA_031426595.1 Planctomycetia bacterium
AGCTTCAATCCTTTGCGGAGCGTACGGAAGATCAGCGAGTCCGGCGATCTCTTGCAATTTGACTATTGAAGACTCATCGATAAAGACTGATTGGGTGGCATAGAAAATCGCTTTCGCATAATTGCTGCACTGGCTGAGAGCCTCTTTGGGCGCTGGGGGAACCTCGTAGTTTGATTGATTGAGCAATTCGGTGACGACGTTCACGCAACCAGAATGCAATAGCACTTCCATACTAGCGGTCCAGCGAGGATTGCACTCGAGCAGCCACATTTCGGGTTCCTTATCTTGGTCGGGCTGAGTGCGTATGAAATCGAACTGCAACCAACCGACGTAACCAATACGTTCATGGATACGTCTGCAAAGCAGTTTGATGTTCGCTTGGTGGTCAGGATCGATTACTAGCGGTCCGTAAGAGCCGCGATAGATGAACTCAAGCGGCCCGGGCCATTCATGAGCTGTAAAAGCGGCTGTAGCGCCGAGAATTTGAGTTTGCGAGTTGTCGACCAAGCAGCTCACCCCAATCGATTCGCCCGTTATGAATTGCTGCCAATAACCCTCGCGAGTAGCTTCTGAATCCCATCGATCGCGCGAGATTCCCAAGCCACCTGCACTCAGGCAGGGCTTCCACAGCCAATTGCTATCGCGCTGGCTATGCTGCCGAATCGACGGAAATCTCAAATGGCTCTCAGCGGCAATTTCCTGAAGAAACAGAGGATCGCGCAGCGCGGATCGTTGTGCTTCATCTGGCCCACTGACTTCGGCAATCGATCGCAACTGATCGCAGGCGCCTCCCAGGTTCTCCATGCCACCGGCCAGCAAAAATAGAGCTCGTTTATTCTTAGAATGCAACTCCGTTGCAATGGATTGTAAGGCCCGCTGCGTATCGCTGCTCAGCCATCCGGACTCGGTGAGTTGCAGAGCGATCCAGCGATTTTTCGCGAGCCGGCGAGTATCGGCATCACCAAAATGATCCACCGCGATGCAGTCTAGCCCTGCATGCCAGCAGGCTTCGGCGAGCGCTCGCACCGAGTATCCAATAGCGATGACAGTCGGAGTTGCTAGCCGCATACCCATCACGGCTTGATGGCTAAGATTGCGTCGAGCGGCGAATGCGTCCGGCAGCCGACAACATTCACAAATCCGACTTCCTGCAACAGCACTTCATACTCGCTCAATGTGCGTTCTTTGCCTTCGGTGCATGTCAGCATATTCAAGCTCTGCATTTGTGCCCAACGCGGCCCGGTCTTATCTTCAGTTAATAATTTCTCAGCGATCAGTAAGCCACCTTGGCTCGGAAGCGCATCAAAGATGCGCTTGAGCAACAGCTTAACTTTTGCTTCGTTCCAGTCGTGCAATATCCGGCCCAACGCATACAGATCGGCGGGCGGCAAAGGACCAGTGAAGAAGTCTCCGCCGACTAGCTCAATGCGGTCTGATACTTTAGCTTTACTCACGATCTCTTCGGCGAGCGGCATGGCGGCGGGCAGATCAAATACAACTGCACGCATACTTGGGTAGCGTTCGCAAGCGGCGATAGCTAGGTGACCTGTGGCTCCGCCGAGATCCGCCAGGCACTTAAAGCGACTGAGATCAAGGGCTGAAACAACTTGCGGAGAGCTGATCACGCCGAAGCCGTGCATTCCCATCAGGAACTCGCGCTTGGCCGCTTCATCTCGAAAGAAGTGTGAGAAAATTGGGCCATCCAGCCCAAAACACTGCTGCCAACGATGCGTCCCTTCTCGTACGGCATCTTCCAGTTTGCCCCACATCGGCCACATCACGCTATTCGAGTAATTGATGTAGCCAGTCATCCTTCGTGGACTGGTAGCGACAAGATAGTGCGTTGCCAGCTGAGTGTTCGAATACAAGCCCGACTCACGATTCAGCAAGCCCAGCCCCACGCAGGCATCGAGTAATCGCTCTAACGCGTCGCAGTCTGCGGCCAAGTTTTTCGCCAGTTGATCCACTGTCGCGTCTGCTTCAGCCAACTGATCAAAGACTCCCAACGACACAGCCGCGAACATCGTTTTCGATCTTCGGAAAGCTTCAAGAAGGTCGAGCAGAATTGCTGGATCGGGAATGGATGCATCGACGGCCATGATGGTAACTTAGGAGAGGAATGAGTAGACGCGGACCGCAAAATCATGAGGAAAGAAGATAACAGAGCGGCGTCGGGCGGCGAAGGGGCGAGTCCTTACCTGCGATGCACAGTATTTTCGATGCACAGTATTCTGGTTGCCGATATAATCGCTCGCTTAAAACCTACACTGCTATGAAAGATGGATGATGAGCGAGAAACCAGTGACATTGGGACTGCAAGCGAGCTTCGGATTCGGGGATCGAATAGGGTTGGCCACCCCTGGACACGTGGCCGCGATGCAACGTTGTGGAAGTGGTATTGCTCCCATTTTTCCTCAGCAATCTATCCGCGAAATGACGCGTACTGCGAGGTCGCCGCTGCAAGTAATGAACGATGCGATGATGGGAGCCAGAGCGGCCGGTTGGCAAGCCCCGATCGGAGCGGACGCGGATCACTTGAAGACCGCCGCAGATGTGGATGTCACTGCCAGTGTTGGGTTCACGTTTTTCACGATCGATCCCTCCGGTAATGTCGACCAGCGTGCGGATGACTACGACGAAACGACGTTGCGATCTAAGTTTGCAGAGGTTCGGGGTTCGTTGACTTGGTTCGAAAAGTATGTTGGCCGTGCCGTTGTCCTGAAGACGGGCACAAGGGTTGAAATGACCGAGCAAGCATGTATGCGCGCGGCGGTGAAATATGGGCGAGCGATCGCGCACTCTTTGGAACTGGGGGACTATATCGACCGAGTTCAACGACTTGCATTTCGTGATCATGAGATTGAATTATCAGTCGATGAAACTGACCAGCCCACAACCTTGGCTGAGCATTACATTATTGCGGATCAGTGCTTGCGAGGGGGTATGAAGTTGGTCAGCCTCGCGCCTCGGTTTATAGGGAACTTTGAGAAAGGGGTTGATTTTAAAGGCGATTTGGAGAAACTTTCGGCTTCGATGGCTGACCATGCCGCCATCGCAGAACTGCTTGGGCCGTACAAACTAAGCTTACATTCCGGAAGCGATAAACTGTCGATGTACGGGTTGCTTGCGAAAGCGACTAAGGGGCGATTCCATGTGAAGACGGCGGGTACCAGTTACCTTGAGGCGCTGCGAGTTGTGGCGCGGCATGACGGCAGCTCTTTTCGCGAGATCATAGATTTTGCCCGCGGGCGTTACGATACTGACAAAGCCACGTACCATGTTTCCGCAGAACTTTCTCATGCACCGGAGACGCAGGGAGCATCGAGTGAATTGCTCGAAAGCGAGTATCTTGAGTGCTGGAAGGATGTTCCCCAAGGCAAAGGTTTTACCAAGCCAGGGCGTCAGATCTTGCACTGCACTTTCGGTAGTGTATTAACACATCCTCAGTTCGGCCCTATCGTACGCGATTGCTTGGCATCGCACCCAGAGACCTATTGCGAAGTGCTTGACGATCATTTCGGAAGGCACTTGGAAGCTTTGCAAAGCGGGATGTAGTTTCACCACTCACAAATAAGCAATAAGACCACCAATGCATACTGACGATGCCATTTTCGCTCGCAAGACCATAAAAATTCTTGCCGACAAGGACCTACCAACGTGCGATCACCGGTCGCTGGTCAATGAAGTGCTTTCGCTAGCGGGCCAAGCACCTTTTCATCGCGCCTGTGAGGAGCACCATCGCCAATCGACCGCGCAATCAGGCATTGAACCATGGCGATTCTATGCGATCGATGCGAGCGATTGTAGGAAACTCAAAACGCGAATACCGCTGGACAATGCAGGTAAGATTCCTGCGATGTTGGCTGCGGCGGATGCTCTGATCATGGCCACTTGGCTGCCTAATGCAGCACAGGTGGCTGAGTTGGTTGATGAACCAGGTTTTGCGGCGACGATCAACAACATGGAACATATCGCAGCCGCGTCGGCTGCGATCCAGAATTTGTTACTGGCCGCTACGGCTCGAGGTATTTCGAATTACTGGTCGAGCGGTGGAGTGCTGCGATCGTCGCAGGTTTTCAATTTACTTGGGATCCCTCGATCGCAAATTCTACTTGGTGCCGTGTTCTTGTTTCCGAACGAATTCAGCGATGCGGAAATCGCCACCAGTAAACTGCGTGAGCATCGTGGCTCGCGTGAATCATGGTCGCGTTGGATAACGATCGACTAACTCATTTGTCGTTTTGCAGCGTTTCCAGTTCCACCACCGGTCTTGAATCGGTCGCTTGAGTCTCTTCAGCTTTGGAGTCCTCTACGATAGCGGGGTCAGTAAATTTTTGCTTTGGCGCGGCCTTGGGCTTGCGATTTCCAAACTCCGCCTGCAATCCACTGAGCGACTCGCTTTCAAATTTTTCTGCCCAGTTGATTGAAGCCATTAGTGAATCGAGCTCTGCTTTTAGTCGTGAGATCTCCCTTTGCGCCTCGATACGCATTGCGCCGCTGATATTGAGTTCGGTGAGGGTCTGTTCATGAATTTTCAACCCGTCCTCTGCGAGAGTCTTTGCCCTCGTCATCTGCGATTTGAGATCGGTCCAGATCGCTTGAGCTTTCGCGGCAGCGCGGTCTGTCTCAAAGAGTTGATCGGAACCAGCGGCCCCTTGTTCGTAAAGGGTGAAAAAGCGAATCGTACGTGACAGCGCAGTTTCCAATTCGTAGCCAGCCTCAATCACAGACCGCGAGATATCGAATGTGGAAGCTGTTCCACTTCCTTCACTTGACGAGATGCTTAAGCCACCGCGTACTGCTCGAGCGGCTGGCGCAATCGTTGTCTCACTTATTGGTCTTGGCGAAGTTTGCAGGAGTTCCGTGCTTGGGGTGCTGGGCATTAGTGTATTCTGTTCCTTAGCGTTCGAGACCATCGGCGTAACCGGGGGTGGTAGCGCGGAGAGTGGCAGAGTACTTGGAGTGACTGGCTGCGCTTGCAAGAGATCGGCGTTGCTATTCGGCAGGCTCCGTGGTGTGCCATAAGAAGGGCTGTTGCTTGAGTAGGGTGCGGTGTACGAGGTAGGGGGTGGAAGCTGATTGGACTGGAACGAGGTAGCTGGGCGGATGGGTGTCGAATTACTACTGCTCAATCCACGATTCCAGGCAAGGTCATCGGGAGCATCCAGCAACTCGGCCACCCGACGCTCGACGATTTCACCTTTACGTTCACCCCGTTTTTTGTGCAACTCTTTAGCCTCGGCTAGCTCAGCTTCAAGCTTCTCAACCTGCTTGCTCTGGGAGGTGTGGCGAGCATCAAAAAGCTTACTGACCGCATGGTTCAGCGAGTCGCGTATCGACTGTTTTTGCTCGCCACTGGCCGAACGCCATCGATTCTGTAACAACAGAATCTCTGCCATGGCCGCCGCTTCGGTCGGATCCTGATTTGCATTGGAAATAGGCTGAAAGTGCTGTAGATTCGACGCGTACGGGGGTAGGTAAGCTTGCGTTGCATTGGCCGAATTG
>JANPLP010000914.1:0-4606 GCA_031426595.1 Planctomycetia bacterium
GACTACAAGCCGCAATTGCGAATCGACAATGGCCTCGAACTTCCCGATAGTGTCCGCCGTGGTCAACGACTAACGGGTATGTCTGGCAACCAAGCCAGCCTTCCGATCGCGGGTTCGGTTTTTGATTTTCATCAGCATGGCAAGTCGGGAGCCTGGATTAGTGACCTGCTGCCGCACACAGCCAAGATCGCGGATGAACTGTGCATCGTCAGATCTGTTTATACAGAAGCGATCAATCATGATCCAGCGATCACGTTCATTCAGACCGGTTCGCAGATCGCTGGCCGTCCTTCGCTCGGCGCTTGGTTGGATTATGGGCTCGGTTCGACCAATGAGAACTTGCCGTCCTTCTGCGTGTTGGTCACGAAAAATAAAGCCGATCAGCCACTCTATGCGAGACTTTGGGGAAGTGGTTTTTTACCATCGAATCATCAAGGAGTGCAGTTTCGCGCCGGTGCGGATCCAGTTCTCTACTTGAGTAACCCTGACGGCATCAGTTCCACCAGTCGCCGTAAAATGCTCGACCGTATCAATGAATTGCATGCGATCGAAATGGCTGAACGCCTCGATCCTATCATCGAAGCCAGAATTGCGCAAAGCGAGATGGCTTTTCGGATGCAATCTTCGATTCCTGAAGTTGCGGATGTCAGCCAAGAACCCGAAGAAGTTTTTCAGCTTTACGGCCCAGACTCCAGAACCCCTGGCACTTTTGCCGCTAACTGCTTGTTAGCGCGGCGACTGCTCGAGCGTGACGTTCGGTGCGTGCAACTTTTTCACAAAGGCTGGGATCAGCACGGTGGATTGCCGTCGGGAATTTCCACGCAGTGTCGCGATATCGATCAAGCCTCAGCGGCTCTGGTGACTGATCTGAAGCGTCGCGGTCTACTTGATGACACACTGGTCGTTTGGGGCGGCGAGTTCGGTCGAACGGCTTATAGTCAGGGCAAATTGACGGAGAAGAGCTACGGCCGAGATCATCATCCAAGATGCTTTTCCATGTGGATGGCGGGGGGCGGTATCCAGCCGGGTATCAGCTACGGGCAAACCGATGAATACAGCTACAACATCGTCGAAAATCCTGTCCACATTCATGACTTGAACGCCACCTTGCTGCATGTGCTCGGCATCGACCACGAGCGCTTGACCTACAAGTATCAGGGTCGCCGCTACCGTTTGACCGACGTGCATGGAACCGTCGTCAAAGGGATTCTCAGCTAGTTCGAGTCACCGGGATTCAGTTCGAGTCACCGGGCCTTACTATCCGCGCGTGCGTCTCCTGAGGGAAAGAAAAAAGGTTGGTTCGCCGATAAGCCGGGTTCTGTATGGCGTTGCAACTCGCGCTGCAACGCTGACGGTCATTTATCTACGGTCGCAATTGCTTACGACCTTGAGCAATCTACCCGAGAGTCATCCGAGCCGGGCCGGCTCGCGCGAGCGTCCTGCCGAAGCAGAACACTTGCTTGCCCTCTGTTTGATCTTGCTTCGAGCGGGGTTTGCCAAGCCGACCGAGTCGCCTCGATCGCTGGTGAGCTCTTACCTCACCGTTTCACCCTTACCACGCGTCAGCGAACTGACCGTTCGGCGGTTTGCTTTCTGTGGCACTTTCCCTAACCTTACGGCCGGTCGACGTTATCGACCACTCTGCCCTGCGAAGCCCGGACTTTCCTCTCCTGGCCAAAGCCAGCAGCGACCATCTAGCGAACCAACGAAGTCATTGTAACTCAAACGCCTTTGTTTGAGTTTTAGTTAGCGGTAACTCATGCCCAAAGAGCGAGGCTCCAGCCAAGCTTCTCACAGCTCAACTTTTTCAATCGTTAAGTGCGAGTCGGGCTTGGCGAATTCGATGTTTCCAGTAACTGTGCAATCAGCGGAAGAAGTTGTTTCTTGCGACTGACGACTCCGTCTAGTTGATAGAGATATCTTTCAAGCCGCGGGAAGTTAATCTCTTCCCAGAAATCGGGTTCGCGCGACATCAGCAACAGGCTGCCGTTCGAAACAATATCAGTCACCAGTAACGCTGAGAAATCGAGATTTCGTTCGCGTGTCAAGTTGACGAGCGCTTCGTGCAGTTCTTGATGCTGGCCCCAGAACAACTCGAAGCCAATTTCTTCGATCTGCGAAATCGAAAATCGGAGGCCACGCTCGCTGAACTCTTTGCAGTCCTCGCGAACCACCTCAGCCGGCTGGCATGTGCGGAGTGCCGAGCCGATTGCGAAAAACTCCTTTGCAAATTTGTCTAAGTCGACATCGCAAATGCCTCGCAGCCACTCGAGGATATTGCGATCCACGTCGGTTGCAGTTGGCGAACGCAAGAAAAGCGTATCCGAGATGATCCCTGACGCCATGCACAAGGCGATTCCTGGGCTGGGCGTCAATCCCGCCGCACGAAACTGCCTTGCCACCAAGGTGCAAGTCGATCCGACAGGTTCATTGATGAAGCGAATCGGTTGCGACGATTTCAAACTGCCGCCCAGCCGATGGTGGTCCAGCACTTCAATAATGTCCGACTCTTCGGCACCCAACACAGCTTGGCCTAGCTCGTTGTGATCAACCAAAACCAATTGCGTTTTAGGGGGAGAAATTAAGTCTGACTTGGAGAGTACTCCAAACAAATTGCCTTCGTCATCAAGCACCGGAAAGAGACTCTGGCGAGTTCTTTCAATCGCCGTGCGAACATCGGCAATCGGTGTCTTCGAAGACAAAGTCATGCAGTCTGTTTGAATCGCGGAGTCGATTCGACGCGCTGACTTGATGCGCATCGTGGTGGTGGCAGTGTCAAACGGACAACCGATAACCGTCACATTATTCAACTTCGCGAGTTGGAGCAGGCCAGGAGACAACTCGTATCCCCCCGTCACAACCAATACTCTTACACCATGTTCAAGCGCAGGCAACTGAATCGTTGGACGGTCGCCGCTGACTACAAGCAATTGCGCCGCGGGGAACTGATGCAGCCGCTTTGTAAAACCCTCGGCACTCATCGCGCCTACCATAACGATCATTTCGTCGGTAGCATCGGAATCGACCGTGTGGAGAATCTTCCCTTTGATCACCGCGCAAATTTTCGCAACACTACTCACCACTTGCCGCGACTTGATTGGATCGGAGTCTCCTTCAAAGACCACTTTCAATAGGTCGAGCAAGGTGAGCAGGCCAAGAAATTTTCCGTGTTCATCCAAGATCGGCAAGGCCCGTAAGTCCTTGCTCTTCATGCTCTCGTAAACTTCGTAAAAAACTTGATCGTTCGTGGCGGTTACTGGGTTGCGCTCGCAAACATCGCCGACTTCGGGTCGCACGTCCATGATGATGCGTGGCGGAGCCAGTCCAGCAACTTTCAGCGCGTATTCAGTGCGCTTATTCGGAGCGCCGCAGCAGGCTGCAATTGCATCGGGTCGAGTCGTTTTCTGGAGTAGGTCCGCGTAGGAGATTGCTGCACAAATCGCGTCGGTATCGGGGTTGCGATGACCAAAAACAAATACGGGCATAAAAACTAAACCGTCGACAGGAGAAGTTAGCAAAATGGTCCGGGAGCGGCCGCTCAGAATCGCTATTTTGAACGAAGCTAGCCGTTTTGGCTATGCAGTTTGGACTCGTTTCCCAGTTAATGTCAACAACCGGTGGCGATATTGCATCTCCAACTAAAGCTAACTGACCTAAGCGGCAGCATTGATTCTTCTCGCTAATCGTTCTCTAATTTTCAAAACCGAATCGCAGAAGCAGGCTCTGTCACACGGATCTACGCGATTTCGATTGGAAACGCCAAAACTTCATCAATCTGCTTTGCACCCGATGCGACCATGACCAGTCGATCCAAGCCGAGTGCGCAGCCGCTGCAAGCCGGGATGCCGAATTGCATGGCTTGAATCAGTCGGCTGCTGGTGGGCAAACTGGGTCGCTTCAAGTGACGACGCTTTGCTTCGGTTTGTTCGTTTCGAGTCATCAACTCTGCAGCATCGAGCAATTCATGATAGCCATTGGCAAGCTCGACGCCGCGTACGAATAACTCGAAACGTTCCGCAGTCCGCGAATCCGAGTCCGCGATTCTTGCGAGCGCCGATTGACTGGCGGGATAGTGCGTAACAATCGTCGGGCGTTCTTGGCCAAGCCGGGGTTGTACGAGTTCAGAAAAGAGGAGATCCATCCAAGTGTCACGATCGTCACTCCAGTTGCTGGACACGCCGACGTTGTTTGCCAACGCCAGTTCGCTGAGTTGATTCACCGAAGCGATTAAGGGATCGAGGCCAGTCTGCCGCATAAACGCTTGCTGGTAAGTTATTACCTCAGCCGCTGGCCCACCGATGGCTGCACGAACCAATTCATCTACTAATGAAACTCCCGCTGCCAGATCATCGCCGACGCGATACCACTCGACCATCGTGAATTCAGGATTGTGATTCGTGCCTCGTTCGCCCGCGCGAAAGACCGGCCCGATGCTGTAGATCGCCTGCATCCCGGCTGCGAGCAACCGCTTCATCGAAAACTCGGGAGAGGTCTGCAAAAACAAATCGCTGGTCCCAGCACCTTGGCAATCGAGATTGGGCCCCGGAATTCGCACCGGTTCAATGTTTAAGTCGACCACCGTGTCGTGGCTGATGATCGGCGTGTG
>JANPLP010000915.1:0-3456 GCA_031426595.1 Planctomycetia bacterium
TGAATGGTTCTAGGCCAGATAAGCGACAAGCGGGTTCAATCTCTGGAATTTGGCGTGGTGGATATTTTGCAACAGCGCTAGCAATAGCGCGAATGTGCGCAGGTGAAGTGCCGCAGCAGCCGCCGATAATATTTAAGAATCCACTGGCCGCGAATTCTTCAACAATCTCTCGCATTTCTTCGGCGGTTTGATCGTACTCACCAAATTCATTGGGCAAACCGGCATTTGGATAACAACTAATATGTGCATCGGAGACGGTGGCCAGTCGCTCGAGGTAAGGCCGCATCTTGTCGCCGCCTAGTCCACAGTTCAAACCCACGGTGAGCATTGGGAAGTGGGATACAGCGACCCAGAACGCTTCTAGTTGTTGACCGGTAAGCGTCACTCCACCTTCGAAAACAGTTGCGGACAGCATGACTGGCAAACGCTGGCCGCGTCGCGCAAAAACGTTTTCTATGGCTAACAGACAGGATTTAAAGTTCAGCGTATCGAAGGACGTTTCTGGCAGCAGCAGATCGACGCCGCCGTCTAGCAGCCCTTCGACGTTTATTTCGTAGCTGGCCACCATCTGCTCGAACGAGTACGGGCGAGTGGCTGGATCACCCTTTGCATTCATCGACAACTGGACCGCAGTCGGCCCAATACTGCCTGCAACAAAACGATGCTTTGAAGGATCGCGTTTGAGGCATTCATCGACGGCGGAACGAGCGACTTCCGCGCCCGTCTTCGAGATCTCATAAGCGAGGTCGGAAAGCTTGGCTTCAGCCATGCCGATCAAGCTAGCGTTGAACGTATTGGTTTCGATGATGTCGGAACCTGCGTTCAGATACTCCGCGTGAATGCTGCGGATCACATCCGGTTGCGTTAGGACCAGCAGGTCGGTTTGTTTGGACAGATCGGCGGGGTGGTCCTTGAAACGGTCGCCACGGATGGCAGACTCAGGGAGTTTCTTTTGGAAAATCAGTGCTCCCATGGATCCGTCGAGCAACAGAATCCGTTGCTCCATGAGTTCACGAAGTAGCCCCTCAGTGTCCGATTGTGCCCGCGTTAACATCGCTTTTCCTGTAATTCTGGCATTACTCTAACAGAGACTATAGTTTACTCGCTTCCAGGATTTCTCGTACCCGGTATGGCAAAATGGGGCAGAAAAATGCTCACCGGGGTGCTCGATCGATTGCACAGCAAAAAAATATGAGGCAAAAAGATAGTCATCAAATCGAGTGTCCGGAGTACCGTCTGTGCCAATTTTACCTTCCATGTCGATAGTACGGCTATCGCAAGATGAGTTCAAAGCGATCTCGTTTCAAGTCATGGAGCATGTTTTCGCAATTCATAATAAGTTTGGACGTTTTTTTGATGAACGAGTCTACAAATTGGAATTGCAGTCGAGGATGCCCGGAGTTCAACTCGAAGTCGGAATCGAATTGAATCATCGGTCCTTCAGTAAAACGCTTTTTGTAGACTCCATCGTGCATGGTGGTGCGATGTTTGAGTTTAAAGCAGTGGAGGCCATTCATCCTCGCCACCGCGCGCAGTGCATCCAGTACCTACTACTTCTTGGATTAGCGCACGGCAAACTGATAAACGTCCGTAGTGAGAAAGTACAGCATGAATTTGTAAATTGCCAAACGCGGCTTATTGACTCACGCAGTCCTCGCATTCAAGAGGTCGACTGGAATGCGGGCATTGCTGGCGCTGAGGCATTCCAGTGCAACTTGTTGAGTGTTGTTCGCGACTGGGGATGCGGGCTTACGGTCTCGCTTTATGAAGAAGCTGTGACACACTTTCTAACAACTGAATCGACGGGACTTATAAAGGTTCCAGTATACGGTCAGCGCGGTTTAATTGCACACCAGCCACTTCGACTCGCTGCGCCCGATGTTGCATTTAAAGTAACTGCATTTAAAAAACGGGATTGTGCATTTGTGTCTCACGCTTCACGCTTGATTCAACATACCCAGTTGACTGCAATTCACTGGGCGAACATCGAGTCCGAGCAAATCACCTTTACTACCATCGTATAGCGGCATCGATCGCTAATACCCTTATCTTTCTGCCGTTTATTTTTTGCCCTTGCTCTTTCTTACTAACCGATCGCTATCACAGATCGTGTGCAAGGCGATCGAGGCCGGGGATGGGGGTGTTGGCTTCGGCTAAATCGTGGCTCTCGAGTGAAGCGATGGGGTAGGAGCAGTAATCGGCAGCGAAAAAGCCGCTGGGATGATGATTGCCGCTTTGGCCGATACCGCCGAAAGGCAACTTGCCGCTCGCGCCGGTCGTCTGTCGGTTCCAGTTCACAATGCCGGCTCGGATGCGATGAAGGAAGTAATGAAAGTCTTCCACGTGTTCGCCAACGAAGCCTGCTGATAACCCGAACTGAGTTCTGTTAGCAAGCTGTATCGCTTCATCCAAATCATTCGCAACGTGCATGGTCAGCAACGGCCCAAAGTGCTCGCAGTCATCCAGCAGACTCGCATCGGCGGCTAGGAGCCCCGGCCCAAGCGTGGCTGCATGATCGCCAACTTGAGTCATCGGCACGATAGGTTCAGCACCCGCAGCGATCAACTTGGCCTGAGCTGCTAACATTTGCTGAGCTGCGCCGGCATGGATCAATGACCCCATAAACGGCTGAGGATCGGCCAGTGGATTGCCGACATGTATCAGCGGTAGCAATGATCGCAACTTGGCTTGAAGTGCATCATGGGTCGCTTTCCCAACGACAATCAATCTACGGGCGCAAGTGCATCGCTGCCCGGAGGTGATGTACGCCGAGTTGATGATAGTGATGGCGGCGCGGTGCAAGTCAGCGCAGCGGTGTACGACCAACGGATTGTTGCCGCCAAGCTCGAGAGCGAGGACTTTCTGAGGTTGGCCTGCTAGTGCTCGATGGATGCTTACGCCAGCGCGTTGACTGCCCGTGAACAGAACGCCGGCCACCTCGGGACTACTCACCGCTTGAATGGCAACAGACGCAGATCCGTGAACTAAGTTCAGCACACCCGCAGGCAGGCCGGCGTCGCGCCAGTTTGAAACTAGCCACTGCCCGACCGATGGAGCCAATTCGCTGGGTTTGAAAACAATCGTGTTACCAGCTAACAATGCGGGGACAATTTGAGCGCCTGGCAAGTGAGCTGGCAAATTGAACGGTCCAAGCACCAGCATCACGCCATGAGGTCGAAAGCGAGTGACGGCTACGTAGGCACCTATTTGTTCTGTCGTGGTCCAGCGTCGTTTCAGAATGGCGTCGATCGAGTTCGCGATCTTGCCGACGACTGCCGCAACTTCTGTTCTTGCTTCCCAAAGCGGCTTGCCAACCTCGACAGTAATCAGTTTCGCGAGTTCTTCCTTGCGTTGATTGACGAGCTCTGCGAAGCGCCTGGCGATGGCGAACCGATTGTCGAGCGACGTTTCGCGCATCGAAGTCAATCAAATCATCGAAGAAGTGATGGACGTAAC